>JACNJG010000027.1 GCA_014382685.1 Candidatus Cloacimonadota bacterium | reverse complement strand
TGTCCCGTGAAATCTCTGTTTTCTATTTATCCCGTTAAATCTTTCTTTTATTTCTCTGTGTTCTCTGTTTTCTCTGTGGTGAAAAAATTTCTATAGAAAAGTGCTACTCGATAAGATCGATATTCTGGACCTTCAGTGTATTATTCTGCAATTCAATTTCAATGAGCAGGAAATGCTCCTTCTTTCTGCTCCAGTTTATCAGTCGCGGATGAGTGATCTCCCTCATATAATGATGGTTATTATCCAGGGAAAAGTAGTCGATCACCAGATCAAGTTCCTGAACCTTTCGCAGCATTTCTTTGCTGAGATAATCTCCGAGATAATTTATTGCAATTATGTAATCGATACCGAATTTTTTAAACACTGCACAGAGCTCATTAACCCTCTCAAATATATCAATCTGAACAATGATATTTTGAGAAAATTTCTTATAAAGATGAGGAAAATCCGGTGTAGTAATGCTAATGAATACTACAGAATTTGTATCCAGCATCACAGGTTTGTAAGGTATGAGATCATAAAAAAGAGAATCTGTACTTTGAATATTTGAAGAGAGCACTTTTTGAGTTGAATACAGGGATCTCTCAGAAAATATTGAAGGATTGAAAAAACATATTTGCTGCTCGTTTTGCTCTGAAAATGGAAAGGGGGATATTACAAAGAAGTTGCTGTGTTTCTGCATTAATGAGTCGGTTAGTTGTGAGCTTTGAAAGGTAATAGAATCTTCCGGAGAGAAATTATTGCATAGAATCGTAAGTTGTTCTGCACAGATTAATGAAGAAAAAACAAAGAGTAGAATTATCAAACTGAAAGAAAAGAACCACTTCATAATTACAGTTAGTCCCGTGAATCGCGCAGTACGATAATTATAATGAACAAAAAGGTAGTATCAAAAAACATTTTCAACCTCATTTTTATAAATAGGATATCTTGGTAAATACAATCCGGATAATCCTAAATCAAAAAAGAATAAAACCACTCGTCTTCGCTGCGCTACGCCGTAGCAGGCAGAGATCACCAGTCTCCGTTCCACTTCAGTCTCCATTTCATTACGACTTGACAGGACGCCTTGGCAGGCAGAGAAAATCTCCTCTTGAGAGGAGTACGACTTCAGTCGGGAGGTGTGTTTCAATTGAAATCCTTCTTTAATATTAGATACAAGGAATTTAAACTTAAGCGACCAAATATTAATAACATCATATATCAAATGTAACCTTTGCGTAATACATCTCGTGACCATCAATGACTTTGCTTTTAATATCGCAATCGTGATAGGTTACTGCTTTGATTTCATTTTTGATATCATCTTTTTTGAACTTAGAATACCAGCAATTAATTGAGAGAGAAGTATCTGACATAAAGGAGCTCTTGCACTTATAAAAATAAAAATAATTTTGATTGATATTATACAAAATCTCGCGCAAAAAATTAATGTAATTCACTTCCACATTGTCAGTTGTGAAATTAAACTCCAAATTGCGATCTTCACTCACACTCATTTTTTTATCATATATGATCTCTGAGAGAGAAACTGCACTGTTTTCAAAAAGTTCGGCAATGGTTTTGCCATAGAATTCAACTGCGAGATCAGCAGTGTGGTCAATGATCTTATAATTCATCTAACCTTTTAATACTCCAAGAGGTCTTGTGCGGACAATTTTCTTTGCCAGACCTGCCATCTCAACTGCCTCGACTACGTCTGATACATTTTTATAAGTATGAGGTGATTCTTCAACGAGAGTATTTTTTTGAACTGAGTACACAACGATTCCCTTATTTTGCAATTCATTCTTTACCTGTTGGAATGAGAATGTACGTTTGGCTTTACTTCTGCTCATGACCCGTCCGGCACCATGACAGCATGAGCCAAAGCTCTCTTCCATTGCCGTGTCAGTACCGATCAAAAGGTATGAATGAGTGCCCATATCTCCGGGAATAATAACCGGTTGCCCGATCTTTTTGTACGCATCAGAAAGTTCCTCTCGTCCCGGACCAAACGCACGGGTTGCGCCCTTTCTATGAACGCACAGCTTCATCTCTTTGCCATTGACTTTGTGAGTTTCGATCTTTGCAATATTATGGCACACATCATATATGAGCTGGAAACCGAGTTGTTCTTCAGAAATTGAAAGGGTTTTGATGAGTGCTTTTTTCGCAAGCGTCATCAAGACCTGCCGGTTCGCCCATGCATAATTTGCAGCACAGCACATTGCCTGATAATATTTCTGTCCAACTTCTGAGTTGAATTGGGCACAAGCAAGCTGTCTATCCGGAATTTTATATGGCAATGAAGATAAATCTCTCACCATTTGATGAAGAAAATCATCACAAACCTGGTAACCGAATCCGCGTGAGCCGCTGTGCACCATGACGATAACCTGTTCTTTTTCCAGCGATAATCTTCTCGCAAGCTGCTCGTCATATATCTTATCAATAATTCCAATCTCAAGAAAATGATTTCCAGAGCCCAGTGTACCAACTTGGTCAAGTCCGCGCTGACGTGCACGTTCGCTGATCGTATCAGGATTTGCTTCTTTCATACATCCAAAATTCTCGATATGTTCAAGGTCACTTTCAATACCAAAACCTTGCTCGATCGCCCATTTTGCACCTTTGAGCATGACTTCAGTTTCCTCTTTATGGTTGAGCTTCTTTATCGCACCGCTCGAACCGAGTCCACTTGGAACAAATTTATAGAATCCTTCTACAATTTTTGGAATAAGGTCCTTGATCTCATTATAAGATAGATTTGTTCTACAAAATCTCACTCCGCAATTTATATCATACCCGACACCGCCCGGGGAAATAACTCCGTCATTAATATCAAAAGCTGCAACTCCGCCGATAGGAAATCCGTAACCATAATGAATATCGGGCATTGCCATTGCATATTTTTGTATCCCAGGTAGATGTGCTACATTGAGAAGCTGGGAAAGTGCATTATCTTTGAAAATTTGAGGAAGCATTTTCTCGGTTGCATAGAATCTCGCAGGAACAGTCATCTCTCCGGATCGTGGAATTTCCCAGATCGCATCTGAAATTTTATTAATTGGATGTCCGTTAAATTGCATTGTTACTAATTCTCAAAAGATCACGATGGTTTCCTTACAACGGATTTAATGGCTTTCCTGAGAGTATCGATATTCACATGAGTATTGATGCAAGGACCGTTGGGACGCAGGTTGAAAACGCCGAGTGTCATAATGGGATATGCATCCCGAATTCCCGAAACCAGGTCGCGATAACAAGCAACTGCAACGATCACTTTTGGTTTTTTATCAATAATAATTCTGCGTGCTAAAGTACCTCCGGTTGCGATCGATACATCTACACCATACTCATCGCAGAGTTCCAGCACTTTTCCAATATCGCAGCGCATGCATCTTTTACAATTTGAGGGATCTATAGTAATTCTGACTGTGCATGATGTGTCCTGAAGACAATGAGGTAAGAGAATTAGGATGTCTTTGGGATCGAACTTCTTTCGCAGAGAACGAATAAAAGTATCGTTGACCCGTACAAAAGATTCTCCAATCCGCTCTTCAGGAATTCCTATGAGAGAACCAAAAATAATACATACAGGATACATTATCCTGATGAACATATGTGCTGCAAACCTGGCGATGATGAAATTTCTCTCAAAAATTGCAGTTAGTAGTACGAGTATCGAGCCGATAATGAGGATGAAGAAAAAAATTCTTAAACCGGAAAGAAGTACAAAAGGTAGGGCTTCATTAATTTCGTGCAAACGCGGGGAGATGAAATACCATAGCGCAGTTACCCCCACCATCAACAGAATTAGACTGATAGTTGAAAGCCAGATGAAAAGCGCTTTTCCGACTGGTTTAGGATTGGTCTGTGAATTCTTCATTGATAATATTTGCGCCCAAGCTATAAGCATAAGCGGACATTGCAGGTTTGCCTTGAGGTCTTATTTCTTTTATAAGAAGCAGTCTATAGCCGGTTGACACAAGAAACCCTTCATGCTTTTCTATGTCGATGATCCTACCAATTGACGAATGCTCTTTGCAGGTTGGAACTGCTTTCAGGATTTTGATCTCTTTTCCTTTAAGATAACTGAATGCACAGGGATGTGGAGCGAGTCCTCGTATTTGATTATTTATTTCATCAGCAGTTTGATGCCACTTAATTTGACGGGTTTCTCGAGTTATCAAATGCGAATAGGTGGCATAACGGTCATTTTGAGGGACAGGTGAATCCTTTCCCTGCTCAATGAGAGAAATCGCGTTCATCACGTCTTGTGCACCCTTTTCGCTTAATTTATTAGACAGAGTGCCATAGTTATCATTGGGCTGAATAGAAAGTTTGCTCTGTAGAATAATGTCTCCTGCATCCATTTTTTTGTTCATAAAAAAAACTGAGGTGCCGGTTACTGAGTCTCCACGAAAGAGCGCCCAGTTAATTGGAGAAGGTCCTCGATATTTTGGTAAAAGAGAGGGATGAAGATTGATACAGCCATATTTTGGAATATTCAAAATCTTTTTTCGCAAAATTTTCCCATAAGCTGCAGTTACGAGGAGATCCGGCTTTAATGCTTTAATTTTATCAAGCGAGGAGGGAGTGTTTACAGAAGTTGGTTGATATACTTCCAGATCATTATCAAGAGCAATTTTTTTTACTGGAGTATATGAAAGTTTCTGTCCTCTTCCCCTTTTCCTGTCCGGTTGAGTTATAACTAATTGTGGTTTTTTGTGATCTTGTATAAGTTTTTTGAGTGTAGGAACTGCAAATTCAGAAGTTCCCATAAAGATAATTCTCTCAATCTGTCTCACCCAACATTAACTCCATTTTTGGTCGTTGAAGCTATCTTTTTTAGTTTTCCATGTAGTAATTTTCTTCTTATTGGAGAAATTCTATCTACAAAAAGAATTCCATCGAGATGATCATTTTCATGCTGTGCTGCTCTGGCAAACAGCTCTCGTCCAGTGTAGCTTTTCCATTTTCCATGAATATCCTGAGCGCGAAATTTCACTATCTGTGCCCGTTTGACTTTTTCATATATTTCAGGAATACTAAGACAGCCCTCAAGCATGAACTGTTCTCCCTCATACTCGAGTAATTCAGGATTAATAAACACCATTGGCGTGCGCTTTTCTTCATCCTCGATCCAGATGGGATTTATAACAAAAATTCGGTATGAATGTCCAATCTGTGGGGCTGCCAGGGCAAATTCTTCATTAACAGCAAGGGTGCCCAAAAGATCCCGAACGACTTTATTTGTTTCTGGGTTATAAGGGGAGATAGGTTCCGCTTTTTTTCGCAGAACCTCATCCCCGAATAAATGAATTTTTTGTATCATTATTGATTTGTGATTTTTGTCGCAATTGCATTCTTGGTCACTTCAATTTTTACATTATCGTCAACTTTGAGTACAACAATATCGCCTTTGATGCTGTAGATCGTACCGATAATACCACCGCTGGTGATGACTTTTTCATTCTTCTGAAGGTCATCACGCATCTTCACCATGTCTTTTTGCTTTTTCTGCTGAGGACGAATGAGCAGGAAGTAGAGAATGACGAACATGATAATAATGGGTAAAAATCCCATAATGCCGCCACCTTGTGCTGGCTGCTGAGCTGCTTCACCAGCAGTTTCCTGAGCAAATAATAGAGATGTGAACATGTGTTCTCCTTAAATTATTATTTTCTGTTTAATTATTTGTTAAAAACTTGAAAAGGGCTTTGTGCTGTCAAACTATATAAGAATTATTTAAAAAGCGGAAGTTTCTCCATTATTGCCATGATCTCGCGGTTCTTTTTTTGTATTTTTATAAGTGCAACGATCTCATTGCTTCTGGATTTTTTATTCCAGTAATGTTTGAGGTTTTCATCTGAGTTTTTCGGTATGAATCTCTGACAATCCCCAAGTACTTTTGATTCAGCTTTATAGAATTTCTTCAACCGTTTCAAATGCTCTTTCGATTCTTCAAAGATACGTATAATATCAGAAAAAAATTCGGAAGCCATCTGGCAATTGTAGCTATATCTATCAAAAAGTTGGCAGTTTATCTTGCAAACTCTATCATATTCATCATCAGAGAGATTTTCATAGAAAACATGATTGTCTAGCGCTTCCTGCCATTTTTGGAGTGCATTATTTCCAAGATAGTAACCGTTTATTTCATCGGAGTTCAGGAGTTCCTCAGCCACGTGTAGCGATTCAATGATCTGCTTCTGAAGATCCTTGATGTCACCAGATTCGCTTGGTAATGAGGGGAATTCCTTAAAAATTATTACTGTGGAAGGAATATTTGGGGCAATAGAATAATCAAGTGTTTTATCGCTGAAACTTCGGCAAAAAAGTTCATCACCATTATTTTGATAGCCGGTAATGATCCCCCATTCATCTTTTCCATACAGGTTTCTTGCAAGAACAGGAATGCCGTTATCAATGCTTTTGAAAATTATCTTTTTTATTGATTTCTCTGTTTTATTCTTATGGCTTTCCCATTTAAGACCGAGATTGTTGAACAGAAATGATGCACAGTTATACCCTTCAGTGGGATCAAATATATCCAGAGAAAAATCCTCATGGAACTGCAAACGGTAAGGATATCCTGAAAGGCATAAAAGTACAGAATAATCTATATCGATCTCAAAATGATCAAAAATTTTCTTTACTGATGAAAAAAAGGTATTCTCCAGTCCGGTTTTCTTTTCCAGACGTTTGATGTTATCAATGCGCACTGCGTCTTTTTTTATTTCAGGGCTTTTCTCAACTTCGGCAAGATACACGCCTAGTTCACCAGGCCATATTTGGAAGTATTCTTCAGTATCATCTCGTTTTATTTTTATTATGATATTCACGGTTCCCTGATAGCGTAGTTTCAGCTCTGTAAGCTGTTCTTTACTCTCTATAAGCTCACCATTATATTCTATGAGCCAGTCACCCACCTCGACACCACTTTCGAGGAGTTGGCTATTTTCATAGAAACCAATAATCTGCAAACCTTCAAGCTTTTGATTTATCATAATAAGTAATTAGAATAAATGAAATAAATTATTATTCTGTCAAGAAACCTGATAAATTTTGTATATAAAGGTAGTTAATAACTTTTTTTATTGACACATTTTCATACTCGAACAACTAAAAAATCCTGAAATATATGTAATGATACTTTTGATAAATTATAGCATAAAGTAAAATATTTTAAGGAAATTATGGAAAAAATTATTCAGATTGATCAGCTCAAGAAAAAGGCAGAGGAAATCCGATATGATATTGTGAGTATGATCGCAGAAGCCGGCTCGGGGCATCCGGGTGGATCACTTTCAGGTGCAGATATTGGCGCTGTTCTGTTTTTCAACGAAATGAATTTCGATCCAGAAAATCCTGAATGGAAAGACAGGGACAAATTTATTTTGTCAAAAGGTCATGCTGCTCCCCTACTCTATGCTCTTCTTGCCCATGCAGGTTATTTTGAAAGAAGCGAACTTAAAACTCTCAGAAAATACAAATCCAGATTGCAGGGACATCCTGCATCCTACATGCTTCCTGGCGTTGAAATTTCAACCGGCTCGCTCGGACAGGGACTTTCTATCTCATGCGGTATTGCTTTTGCCGGAAAAATGGATAAGAAAGATTTTCGAGTTTATACTTTGCTTGGAGACGGCGAGCTCGATGAAGGTCAGGTGTGGGAAGCTGCTATGTTCGCAGCACATAAAAAGCTGGATAATCTCTGTGCAATTGTAGATAGAAACCATCTTCAGATTGACGGAGATACGGAAAAAGTTATGGCGCTCGAGCCGCTTAAAGCAAAATGGGATGCCTTCGGATGGCATACGATTCTCATTGATGGGCATAATATTTCTGACATTTTACATGCATTTGAAGAATTCCATACTATTATGGAGAAACCAACAGTCATTATAGCGAAAACCGTTAAGGGAAAAGGTGTTTCTTTTATGGAAAATAAAGCGGGTTGGCATGGAAAAGCCCCTGATCGAAAGCAAACGGAACAGGCATTGAAAGAGATCAAAGCAAGGATGGACACATGAAAAAGAAAGATATAAGACCTGTACGTGACGGATACGGAAATGCACTACTAAAACTTGGAGAAACAAATCCGAATGTGCTTGTGCTTGATGCTGATCTCTCGACATCCACGAGAACGAACTGGTTTGCAGAGAAATTTCCGGAGCGCTTCATCGATGTGGGAATTGCAGAGCAGAATATGGTCGATATTGCGGCAGGACTGAGCTTAGAAGGCAAGATTCCTTTTGTAACAACTTATAGTGTGTTTGTATGCGGACGGGCTTTTGATCAATTGCGAAATACAGTATGTTATTCTCAACTTAATGTGAAAATCGTTGGCTCTCACGGCGGGATTTCCGTAGGACCCGACGGAGGCAGCCATCAGACGATCGAAGATATTGCATTGATGAGAATTCTCCCCAGCATGACCGTTGTTGTCCCCTGTGATCATTTCCAGGCATACAAAGCTACCATGAAAATTGCAGAATTAAAAGGACCCGCATTCCTCCGACTAGCACGGGAAGCAACCGCAGCTATTACTGATGAAGATTCGGACTTTGAGATTGGTAAAGCACAGATAATTACTCAAGGTGATGATTGTGTGATTTTCTTTGCAGGTACGATCGGCTCTGAAGTCATGAAGGCAGTTGAGTTGCTGCACACTAAAAACATTTTTCCGACTATCATAAATATGCACACGATCAAACCGATAGATAAAGATTGTATTATCAAATATGCCAAAAAATTCGGGAAGCTGATGACTGTCGAAGAGCATTTGCAGGCAGGCGGATTGGGTTCTGCCATTGCGGAGGTGCTTGCAGAAAATTATCCTACAAAAATGAAAATGCTGGCAATTTATGATAGATTCGGTGAGTCCGGACAACCGGATGTACTCCTCGATGCTTTCGGGCTTTCAGCA
>JACNJG010000039.1 GCA_014382685.1 Candidatus Cloacimonadota bacterium | reverse complement strand
AATATATACAGTGTAATTTTTAATAAACGGGGTGTAGCGCAGCCCGGCTAGCGCGCTTGAATGGGGTTCAAGAGGTCCCGAGTTCGAATCTCGGCACCCCGACCAGTTTTATGTGGTGGATGTAGTTCAATGGCAGAGCACCGGATTGTGGTTCCGGTTGTTGTGGGTTCGAGTCCCATCATCCACCCCATCTTTTATTTTGACGATTTTGAGTCCAATTTTATTATATCTTGATAATTTTGATATGAATTTTTCCATTCACAACTAATATAGTTCTCCCTGCATATAAATATTTTTACCACCTATTCACTGCCCTACGCCGTTGCGGGTGAAAAGCACGAAAACTGTTTTTAAGAGAAAATATGCTTTTAAACGTTATTTTATTTATTTTGTGTGTTTCGCCTGCCTCGGCGTCCTGTCAAGTCGTAATGAAATGGAGACTGAAATGCAATGGAGACGGGTGTATTTCGTGGTTCTGCATTTTTCTCCTTCTATTTATCAAGATTGTTTTTTAATAGTTGTTTTTCGTTTACATCACGAAGTACTCTCGCAGGGTGACCAAGTACAACTTTTTCCTTAGGAACATCATTTGAGACTACCGAACCTGCTGCCACCATTCCGTCCTCATGAATTATCTTACCTGGAAGGATAGTAGCATTAACTCCGATCCTTGCACCGGTTTTTAAAGTAACGCCTTTGAAGTGTTTGTAACGCTCTTTATCACGAGCCATGTAATTGTCATTACTCGTTGCAACGCAGGGAGCAACAAAACAATAATCACCAACTTCAGAATAAGCAGTTATATAGACATTTGTCTCAAATTTACATCTGCTTCCAATTGTTACAAAATTTTCAATAGTGACATTTCTTCCGATAATATTTACATCGCCGATCGTTACATTTTCTCTTATTGTTGAAAGGTCTGCAATTAGATTTTTATTGCCAATTACAGATCCTACATATATCACAACATTAGCACCGATAAGACAATCATCGCCGATCTTTGCCGGATCATATTTTTTTGGCTTGAAAATACTTCTTGGCGAAAATAAAGGTTCTTTTCCAATAATCGTTCCGTCATCAATTCTCACTCCGCTACCGATTTCCGAACCTTCATGGATGATCACATTATGTCCGATAAGGCAATTATCACCAATTATAACATTATCTTCAATAATAACGTTCAATCCCATTTTTGTTTCTTTTCCGATATGTGCTTTTTCCGAAATGAATTTTGTCATTACTCTCCTTACAAAATATCTTCAGGTTTACCGTAATTATCTAATGATTTTTGAGCTGCTACTAAAACCTTTAGCACATCAAGACCATTTTGACCATCTGTGAGAGGTTTCTTTTTATCAATAATACATTCTATGAAATGGCTATCTTCTCGCTTCAATGGTTCCGTAAGAACTACTTTGGGAATTGAAATATCACCATCATGAATGGACATTGATTCCGCATAAGAATCATAAGACACATCCCATCCATCCACACCTTTATCATAAATTCTTATCTTTTCGCGAATTTCCATATCATCAAAGGTGACCATTTTTTTAGTGCCAACAATAGTAAATTTGCGAATTTTATGTGGATCGAGCCAGCTCACCTGACCGGTCGCAATAGTGCCGTTTTCAAAATAAATAGTGAAGAAGACAACATCATGTATATTGTTTTTCTTTTGTAAAAAACTTTGTCCTGTTGCGGATACTCTTATTGGCTTTGAATCTATGAGATAGAGCATGATCGAGATATCGTGTGGAGCAAAACTCCATAAGGCATTCTCGTTCGATCTGACCTTCCCTAAATTTACACGCTGAGAATAAAGATAAAGCATGTCTCCTATCTTCTTTTCATCAACGAGTTTTTTCAAGAAATCAACTGCACCATGATATAGAAGCAAATGCCCAACCATCAGAACAAGATCTTTTTGTTTTGCAAGATCAACTAACTCCTGTGCTTCATCAATATCCAATGTTATCGGCTTTTCAACCAAACAATGTTTTCCATGCTCTAAAGCATCCTTTGCAATCTCGTAATGGGTTTCCGCACTGGAGGGGACAACAATTGCATCAATATCATTACTTCGAGTAAAATCGGTGTATTCCTTTGATGTCATGAGTTCGGGGAATTGATTCTTTACCCTTTTAAGATTTTTTTCATTTAAATCACTTACACCCACAAGCTCACACGTATTTAAGTTATAAAA
Organism: Candidatus Cloacimonadota bacterium; assembly: GCA_014382685.1. GTDB lineage: Bacteria > Cloacimonadota > Cloacimonadia > JGIOTU-2 > JGIOTU-2 > Celaenobacter. The sequence continues at coordinate 6,749 of JACNJG010000039.1, read as the reverse complement.
AGTTCTCACGTGATTGAAACCCCATGAACCGGAACCTACAACTGCAACTCTTATTTTTTCCATTATTCTACTTACTCCTTTCTGATTTCCTTTACTCATCATCGAGCAAAGCTATATTTTTTACATTGACGTCGATTGCTACTGCTTGTTTTATCAAGTCAATATTTAATACTAAATTATGACTATAATCACTTTCAATTATGAAATCCCAGAAAACACTAATAAATACGCTTTTGATGACCTCGACAATCAACACTATATCCAAATCTTTAGTAATGAGAAAATCGAGACCGGCTTCTCTCATAAGATTTTCAAAAGCAATAATCTTTGAAGATAGATTTGAATTTTTCGAATCCTTTGGCCATTAAGCTCTCCATCCAGCACATTAACATTGTCTTGTGCAATTCTGATTTGATTATAACTTGGTTACTATATAGGAGCTGACGTATGATCTGTTTTATCTTTTCAATTTTCTAATAATATTTTGCTTTGTTTGGTAGTGCAGTATTTTTGGAAACGACTGTTGGGTTTATCGGGAATTGTCATTTGTATTAAACCATCAGTTAATGATGGAGCAAGATAGCGAGCCCGTAAATTGGATTGAGATTTCAGATTTAGAACAGCCCATATCTCAGTTCGACTCAAAGCTACTTTTAGAATTTCTAATAATTTAATTACTTCACCTGTGGATTGAATTTTTGAAATTTTATTGAGAATGCGAAGAAAAAAATTAGAAATACTTGACATCCATACTCATAAAAGCTTTCAAATCACCAAATATTTGTTGGTAGTATTTAATTTGTAATTCATTAATTTAAATTATTTAGGAGTTTTGTTATAAAATCAAGATTAACTGTAGGGGATGAAAGTTTTGCTTCATCACCACTTAAAAATGTACTGAGTCTCCCGGGTTATGATAATACTTACATATCCGAGTCCGGAATAACAGCATTAAAAAAAATTGAGGAAAAGCATCCTAATTTAATTTTGGCTGATATTGTTTTGGAAGGCACGATCAACGGTATTGAATTGGCAAAACAAGCGAAAAAGTACAATATACCTTCAATAGTCATTACTGCCAATTCAGATGAAAAAACAGTTAATAAAGCAGAGTTTACCGAACCTTACGATTTTACAACCAAACCCTTTAAAGTTGAAGAATTAAAATATAAATTTAGATAAATAAATATTCATAATTGCCTCGCATAAGGTCACTTACGAAAACAGGGGAGTGTAAGTAAGGGGCACGAAGTGTGCTAGGGAAACATGTTGTTCGAAAATAGAGTGGTAAAAAGATAATGAATTATTACACAGAAAAATTGTATCCTTTGATTTATTTTTATGAATAAAAAACTTTGATAAGATCACTAATTATGAGATATTGATAAAATATCCTGAATTTGAATGGAAGAATATTGAAAATTTATAATCGTGAAAAGTGGGAAGCGGTAATTGGTAACAGGTTCAACTTGAAGGGTTATCCGTCTTCTCCGCCAGCTGACGGATTCGGCGCAGCAGGCAAAAAAAGGAGTGCCATTCCCGAGACCCATCAGCAATCTAATATATTCAATTTATGAATAATCCGGAAATTAAAAAATTCATAAGAGAAAACAGCTATCTTCTCTGGTGGATTAAAGAAGAATCAAAAGAAAATATCAGCATGAACGTACTGGTTGAAACTATTTTGAACTTTGGTAATGAGAAAAGCGTTAAGAAACTTTTTGATCTCCTCGGAATAAAAAAAGTTACTGAAATATTTTATAAAGATACCAATAGAAACCGAGTAAACTATCACCCAAGAACAGTGAACTTTTTCAATTTATATTTCAAGAAAAATGCATAAAGAGATCCTGACAGAAAATCAAAAGAGGTTACTCCCTTTAATACAGTACTTTTCAAAAGATTATTATTTTGCCGGTGGAACTGCAATCGCGTTGCATATTGGGCATCGACGTTCTATTGATTTTGATCTGTTCACCAAAAAAAATATTAATCGAAACCTAATAAAAGCTATTATTGAAGAAAACCATTTTTCGATTGAAGAAACAATTTTTGAAGCATACGATCAAATACATTTAATCATTAATAAGTCAAAACTTACCTTTTTCCATTTTCCATACACCATAAATGCAAACATTAATTTTGAAGATGTTATCCAAATACCATCTTTATTAGAATTAGCAGCTATGAAATCATATGCCCTCGGAGGTCGAGCAAAATGGAAAGATTATGTTGATTTGTACTTTCTATTGAAATTTCATTTCAGCTTAAAAGAAATATCTGCAAGAACAAAGGAAATCTTTGGCAGTTTATTTAATCCAAAACTTTTTCGAGAGCAGTTATGCTATTTTGAAGATGTTGATTACAGTGAGGAAATAGAATACGTAAGTAAGGGTGTAAGCGATGATGTAATTAAGAGATTTTTAATTAACGTTGCAACTGTCCCATTTTAATGGACATGAGACATAAATATGTGTAAAAACTCTATTATAAATGCTCATAAGGCAAAAAAAACAATTAGGAGGATTCAAATGAGCAAACGTACACCAAATGTTAACAGCATTATAATCGGTGGAAACATCGTACGGGATCCGGAGATCAAAGAAGTCGGAGACAAGAAGGTCAAAGTTACCACGATAACCATTGCGAATAATCGTCCATACCTGGACAAAGATGGAAACTGGCAAGATGCCACCACTTTTGTAGATGTGGAAGCGTGGGGCAACCAGGCGAAGAAGATCGAAAACAATGCCGAGAAGGGTAGTCCGATTCTTGTCGAAGGCAGTCTGAAACTCAATCAATGGGAAAACAATGAGGGAAAAACTATTTCGAAAATCCTTATCAGAGCTGATAAAATTCACGTACTGGAGCATGAGAAGAAGTAAGTAGTAAAGAATGGTAATCGGTAATAGGTTCAAGGTAGAGGGTTAAAATATTGTCTTGGATTGTGGAAAAAAGAAGATTGTCATTCTGAACACATTCGTTTCACTCAGTATAAACTCCGTGAAGTTTACAATCCCGATTTATCGGGGAATCTCCCAAGAACATTAGTTAATCCCTCTTGGAGATCCTTCACGTCTTCATTTCATTTCAGTTTTCGTTTCACTTCAGTCTTCGCTACGCTTCAGTCTCCATTTCATTACGACTTGACAGGACACCACGACAACACGTCGTGGCAGGCGCTCACTTCATTCACTTGAAGATGACAAAGAAGGTTCCTCGGGAATAAGGAATCTAATATCTAAAATAATATCATAAATGAAACGAATTGTACACAAAACTCACAGCTTCAAAGATGCGGAAAAATGGGATATTCAACAGCAAATTAATATGACACCCCAGCAGAGAATGGAGGCTGCCAAAGAGTTAAAAGACAGAGTATACGGCAAAACAACTATCGATGTTCGAGAATATCATGAAAGAAATAAGAAAAACTAATTATTCTGACGATGCTCTTGAACTGATGACATTTTTATATAAAAATCAGGTCGAATATTTAATCGTTGGTGGACAAGCAGTAATTTATTATGGACATGTTCGGCTAACAGGTGATATTGATCTTTTTTATAACCAAACTGAAAAGAATGTGGGAAAATTATATAATGCACTCCTCAAATTCTGGAACAATGATATACCTGGCATTCAGAACAAAAAAAATTTGATGGAAAAGAACGTCATCTTCCAATTCGGTGTAATTCCCAACCGTATTGATCTGATAAGCAAGATCGAAGCAGTAAATTTTGCAGATGCGTGGCAAAAACGAGAAATCGTAACAATAAATACTGGAAAAGAAATCGTAGAAGTATGTTTTATTGATATCGAAAATTTGATCAAAAACAAAGAAGCCCTTAATCGAGGAAGAGATAAAGAAGATATCAAGTTCTTGAAAAGGAAAGAGAAATAAAACCCCCCGTCTGTGCTATGTTTCAGTCTCAGTTTAACTTCAGTCTTCGCCACGCTTCAGTCTTCCTTTCATTACGACTTGACAGGACGCCCAGACAGGCGAAATAACCCCAGTGAAATAAACATAATAAAATTATTTCACGGGTCAGGCACGAAAGAATAAAGAAATTGAAAAAAGAAGAAATGTTATCATCCAACGAAATAACAATTCTAACTGACATTATTGATAAATTGCAGAAATTGAATATTGAATATATGCTGACGGGATCAGTGGCAATGAATTATTATACAGAACCACGTATGACCAGAGATTTTGATATTATTGTTGAAGTTGGAGCATTACAAAAAAAAGATTTTTTTGATACATTTCTAGCAGACTACTACCTTACTGATATAGCTTTTGATGAAGCCATAAAGTATAATTCTATGTTCAATATCATTCATAGAGATACAGTTACTAAAGCAGATTTGATCATAAAAAAAAGAGATGAATATAGTGTTCAAGCTTTTAAGAGAAAGCAGGTCAAAAAGATAAACGATCATAATATAAACGTGATATCAAAAGAAGATTTGATACTATCAAAAATAAGATGGGCTAAAGATTCAAAGTCAGCTTTACAAAAAATGGATATCATTAATTTGCTTGAGACAGGTTACGATAAAGGATACGTCACAAATTGGCTGAAAAAGGAAAGATTATTAGATTTTGCAAAGGAGTTTATTGATGAACGATACTTCACCTGAAATGCAGAAATTATATCATGATCTCCTCATGCAGAAGACCGGAGAAGAACGCTTTTTGATGGGAATGAGTATGTGCGATACGGCAAAACGAATGGTTCTATCCTCTTTTCCGGAAGGCATCTCTGATACGGAGAAACGGATACGTCTTCTTTATCGGTATTATTCTCATGACTTCTCAAAGGAAGAATTGATAAAGATCGAGAAATGGCTATCAGGGTCGTAAATCTTTTGTTGTAACTAAATAAAAAATTTATGAAAATTATCACAGAACCTACGTCACTCAACGAACTTTGGAATGACCGCGAAGTAAAGTTCGAAGATATGATCAAGATGGTCGTCGATGTCGAGCAGGAAATAATTGCAGCCGATGCTGAACTTCATGCAGACCTTGAAGCACTTTTATTAGATAATGGTTCCCGTCAATGTGATCTCTGGGGAATAAATATCTATCTGGATAAAAATGAAGATGATTATATTGAATATACTGCACTTATTAATATCCGACCTTCTCAAGAAAATAGAAGTATGGAAGTGGAAGATACTTCTGTTCGCAGTAAAATTCGTGAAATTTGTGCGAGGTTACTGCAAAGATAATGCTTCATACTCATCTCACTTCAGAAAAATGGAAATCCTACAGCCCCGATAAGCAGATCCTTATGATCGCCAATGAAATCAATCGAGCGAAAAACTGGATAGAAAAGAAGGATTTTGAGAAGGTTTCACATTGCTATGAACGAGCATTTGAGCTTATTGATCTCACTGTTGATACATCCAAGAATAAAAGTCTTATTAAAGAACTTTTGAGATTTCGGGAGCTTATTGCAACAGAATATGTTCATAGAGTTAGTGACGAAAAGACGAATTCAGAATTATTTTATGTATTGCTCTCCTTAAACTTTGAAAGTTTTAACCTCTATTATTTATGAAAAAAGAAGAATTAATTAATAAATTAAAAACCTATTGCGATAAGGAACAGTCTATAAGTTTTGCTTTGATCTTTGGTTCATATTGCAATGATAATATTTTGTATCCAAAAGATCTAGATATTGGATTATATACAAAAGATGATATTAGTTTACTAAAACTTGGGAAGATCAACGTTGAGCTTCAAGAGCTGGCTGGAATGAAGATTGATACTGTAATCCTCAATGGGATATATAAAAAAGAACCCAAATTTACTTATGAAATTATTCTCCGACATATTTTAATTTGCGCAAAGAAAAAAAGCGAATACATAGACTTTAAAAGAGAAACATTCCTATATTATTTTGATATGAAATCAATGTTGGACATTGCAGATCAAACTTTCGTGAATAGGTTAAAATCATATAATTTTGGGAAATATAATTATGTTAGATAGATTAAAAGTATTAGAAAGAAATGTAGATATCTTAAATGATTTTCGTAACAAATATTCACTTGAAGATCTGGAGGAAAGAGAAATTGAGTGGGCACTTCGGTATGGTCTTTTTGAATCCATCCAAATAGTAATTGATTTGTCATGCCATATTGTAAGCAAATATAACCTTGGCAATCCTTCTAATTATGCAGATTGTATTAACATTCTATATAAAGAGAAATATATTACTTCCGAACTCGCACAAACCCTGAAATCAATGGTCGGATTACGTAACATATTAGTCCATGAATATATTTCGGTAGATGTAGAAAAAATATATTCTCTATTGGATTTTATCTCTGATTTCAAATTATTTGTAGAATCAATAAAAAATTATTTGAATGATGAGTAGGTTTTTGGTAAACCGTGAATCGTAAATCTTGAAATGTCAATCTCTCCTTAAAAAAATTGTCATTCTGAACACATTCGTTTCACTCAGTATAAACTCCGTGAAGAATCTCCCAAGAATGTTCAACTCAACGAGAAGGGAGACTCTTCGCAGGCTCAGAGTGACAATCGATTATTATTTTAATAAAATTGTCATTCTTGAGTGAAGCGCAGCGGAGCGAAGAATCTCCCAAAACTGATTGTCATTCTTGAGCGGAGCGAAGAATCTCCCAAAACTGATTGTCATTCTTGAGCGGAGCGAAGAATCTCCCAAGAAGTTGATAAATCCCTTGCAGAAAATTCTCGTCCCTTAGGA
>JACNJG010000075.1:2025-9027 GCA_014382685.1 Candidatus Cloacimonadota bacterium | reverse complement strand
GCGCAGCGAAACTGGACTTGAGACGAAAAGATCAACAATGCATTCTGAAGTCCACCCGAAAAGAGGTGAACTCCAGTCTGCTGAAAATAGGATAAATTTATGCGATGTAAAAAAGAAGAATTTATAAAAGGAGAGTACTTCCACATTTATAATCGCTCAGTTGAAAACACATTACTTTTTGTAAGTGCTGATGATTATTTATATTTTTTAGATAAAATAAAGCCCAAAATTATTACTTATCCTGCTTCTGTTTTTGCATATTGTTTAATGCCAAATCACTTTCATTTTCTTTTAAGGCAAGATGATGATAAACCTGTTTATCAAATTTTCAACGACATAAATAATTCTTATGTACAGCATTATAATAACAAATATGCAAGGCAAGGACATTTATACAAAGGACAATTACAACATAAAAGAATAAAAAATGACGAATATATTGTTTCTCTTTGCCAGTATATTCATTATAATCCCAAGAAGGCAGGATTAGTTAATGATCTTTCTGATTGGAAATATTCAAATTACCTGGAATGGATAGGTAGAAGAAATGGAATATTATTTAATGATGAATTGCTGAAAATATACTTTGAGAGTGCTGAATTATATAGACAGCAAATAAGAAATTATGAAAAATATATCAAGGAAAATGAGTTTGCAGAGCTCCTCTTTGATTAAGACTCGAGTTCAAAAAAGTCGAGACTCGAGTTCAGAAGAGCGCAGCGAAACTGGACTTGAGACGAAAAGATCAACAATGCATTCTGAAGTCCACCCGAAAAGAGGTGAACTCCAGTCTGCTGAAGGATAATGAAATGATTGACAAAATATTCGAACCATATTTTTCTACGAAAGAAAATTTAATCGGAACAGGATTAGGTCTATATATGTCAAAAATGCTTATCGAGAAGAATATGAAAGGTTCTCTTACAGTGCAGAATACCGAGAAAGGAGCAGCTTTTACCATTGAAATCACAACCAATTAAAGAAACACCAAAAGCCCTTTTACCCTTATCAATTATGTATGTCGAGGATGAAGGTGTCATTCTCCGTTCGATCAATACGATGATGGAACGTAAGATCCAAGATGTTTACACCGCACCTGATGGGGAAATTGGACTTAAGATATTCAAAAAGCATAAGCCACAAATCGTTGTAACAGATATAAAGATGCCTGTCATGAACGGGCTGGAAATGATCGAGAAGATCAAGGAAATCGAACCTTCAACGAAATTTATCGTAGTGTCAGCTTATGGAGAAATAAACTATTTTCTCAAAGCAATAGAACTTGGAGTTCATGGTTTTATTCTCAAACCGGTTAATGTTAGTAAGCTCATGAACTTGATCCGGGAATTGGGCAACGGCATTTTACTTCAAAAGGAGATAGAAAGGAAGGAAGAGGAACGCAAGAGATCTGACGAAGCGCTTCGGGAGCAGAAGGCATATTTCGAGCATCTTTTTGAAAGTTCGCCGGAAGCAGTGGTAATTTCCTCGAATGATGGGAAAATATTACAGATAAACCGATCATTCTCAGAAATGTTTGGTTATACTGAGGAAGAAGCAATTTGGAAAGTGCTTGATAAACTCATTTCTACTGATGAGCTTTTAAAAGAAGCTACTGAATACACGAAGCAAGTTGCAGGTGGCAAAGATATACGGATCGAAACAAAGCGTAAAACCAAAAGCGGTAAATTGCTGGCTGTATCCGTTCTCGGCACACCTATCATTATAGAAGGAAAGCAAGCAGCAGTGTATGGTATATATCGAGATATCACAGACAGGAAACAAGCTGAAGATGAGCTTAAGGCAAGTTATGAAAGATTGCAGAAGCTAATCCAGGATACTGTAAATGTGCTTGCCAATGTTGTTGAATTGCGGGATCCCTACACAGCGGGTCATCAGCATAATGTGGCTCAACTTGGGATTGCCATTGCAGAGAAAATGAAATTTCCATCCGATATGATCGAAGGTATCCGTATAGGCGGGACCATGCACGATATTGGTAAGATCAAGGTGCCGATCCGGATATTGAATAAGTCGGAAATGCTTACAGATAAAGAATGGGAGCAGATCAAATATCACCCCACAGTAGGGTACGAACTTTTAAAGGATCTGGATTTCCCATGGCAGGTTGCAAAAATGGTTCTTCAACATCATGAGCGCTTTGATGGTAGCGGTTATCCTAACGGTCTGAAAAATGACGAAATCCTGATGGAAGCAAGGATCCTTGCAGTTGCTGACGTTGTAGAGGCAATGGCAAACGACCGACCATATCGTCAAAGTCTTGGAATAGAGATCGCCCTTGAGGAAATAGAGGATAACAAAGGCATTCTATATGATCCTGGTGTCGTTGAAAATGCTGTAGGAATTCTAAAGAATGGCGTATTTGTTTTTAGCAAAAAACATACCACATAACGATAAAAGATTTCTATAAAATAAGATCTGAAAATACTCCTGCAAAATTGACAAACATTTACATTCAAAAAAATTTGAATAAATTTTTCTATATAATCATACTCATGGAGCTCGTATGAAAAAAGCAATTTTGTTTATCACAATCTTTATATTCTTGTTCTCCGCTCAATCATTACTCGCGAAGGATAATATAGCCACCGGCAGCATTCAACCTTCAGAACTTTCACCTGGCGGGAAGGGTATGATCATAGTGACCTTCACTATTCCGGAAGGAATGCATCAAAGCTTACAGGAAGATTATTTCTATATCGAAGCTGAAGAAGTAGAGGGGATCGAATTTTCACCTACTCAATATCCTAAAGGTGTCGAAAAGGACAGTTTGATAAATTTTTACGAGTCTGCAATTTTGCTGATGGAATTCACCCTTTCGGAAGAATTTCCTGCGGGTGATTACGAGCTGACAATCTATGCAGGTTACCAGTTCTGTGATGACGCAGGAATGTGCCATTTCCCGGAAGAGGAGGAGCTTGTACTATCTTTTGTCGTAAGTGGTGAGCAAGGTGTTATTTCTACTCAGGAAACAACTCCGACAGATTCCAAATCTGAAATAGTATCTCTAATTGATACTGGGTTCGCAGAGATCAAAGGTAAACTTGATGGATTTGTCGTGACAGACATTGCTGCCGGGTATCTGAAAAGTAAGGATTTTATCTCATTTGTAGAAAATGTAAAAAAAGCGGATGGATCGTCCTCAAATAAATTTGCAGGAATGAGTGTCTGGCTGATACTGCTTCTGATTGTTGTGGGAGGTATTGCACTTAATCTCACTCCCTGCGTTCTTCCCATGATGCCTATTACCATTGCAGTGCTTGGAGCCGGCACACAAGCGGAATCCAAAGGAAAGGGTTTTTTGATCGGAGGTTTATACGGAATCGGTATGATGCTTGCCTATGGCTCACTCGGTTTGATCGTGGTGCTTACCGGTTCACGGTTCGGAGCCATCAACTCCTCACCATGGTTTAATATAATAATTGCAATTATTTTTATCCTGCTTGCTCTTGCTATGTTTGATGTGTTCCCTATAGATTTTACGAAATTCCAGTCCGGCAAGATGGCTGGTAAGAAAACTGGAAAGGGAAAATACATTACAGTATTTGTGCTGGGTATTATTGCTGCATTGCTTGCCGGCGCATGTGTTGCTCCAGTCCTTATTTCGGTAATTCTGTATTCGGTTACTTTATATAATTCCGGTAATCCTGCTGGTTTGCTGCTTCCATTCCTGCTTGGTGCTGGTATGGCATTGCCGTGGCCCTTTGTCGGCGCTGGTCTCTCGATCCTTCCCAAACCCGGGAAATGGATGCAATGGATCAAATATATCTTTGGTGTGATCATACTGGCTATTGCGCTTTTTTATGGCTACACAGCAGTTTCTATTTTTAAAACACAATCCCAGCCGATGGTGTACGAGCACACAGACGAAAGTACGACCGAAGAATCCGAACTTGTCTGGATGCCTTCTTTGATAGATGGTCTTGAAAGAGCAAAAGAAGAAGACAAACCGGTTCTCATTGATTTCTGGGCAACTTGGTGCAAGAACTGTCTTGTAATGGAAGCAACAACATTCAAAGACGATAAGGTTGAAGAGGTCTTGAAAGATTTTGTGCTTGTAAGGTATCAGGCAGAGGATATGAATAAATCCCCAACAAAAGAATTGCTTGATAATTTTGGTGTGCTGGGACTTCCATCCTATGTTGTACTCCTTCCTAAATAATATTGAAGAGGTATTAAAATATGAAAAAAGTTTTGTTTTGTATAATTGGAATTATCATAATGCTTATGACTTTTTCATGCGACAGATTTAAGCATCATTTTGATCCGGTTCTTACACCTTTTGAACAATTTTTAGAACACTTTGCCACTAAAGTGGAAGATGGTATTTTATTTGATGATGTTGCTTCCATCATGGCTTATTATTCTGATACATATCTAAACAACGGAATGGAAAAGTCTGATATGCAAAGTTTGTATGATTCCCTTGCATCAGCATCACCGGAAAGTGTTGCAATCGAGATAGATATTCTTTCTGAATTCGATTATAAGGTGTCGTACCGCATTATGACAGCAGGTATTGATACTACGATCATCGACTATGCACAAGCTCAGCGTGACAGCTTTCTTTTCATAGGAAATCAGATCGCTCCGGCAGTGCCGCAAAAAGTTTTGGTCGAAGTGATCACAGGGACATGGTGTTCGAACTGTCATTATGCTGAAGAAGCTTTGCAGCAACTCAAGCAGGAATACGGAGATGATTTTTATTTCATTGAATATCACTGGAACGACGATCTGGATGTCGGTGCAATAGAGGTTATTGAATATTATAATATGAGCTATTCAGCCCCTCAATCAATGTTCCAGGGACAGGTAAAAGTGACAGGCGGTGGGGGAGATACTTATGATCAATATCATAACACTATCACCACTTTTTTTGATCAAGATGCGCTGGCAGAACTGAAAAATTTCTCCTACACAATTTCTGATACTTTATCCGGGCAGGTCACAATTAGGAAAGACTATTCTCTTCCTATGGAAGACCTTAATATTAAATATGCGTTGGTTGAAAAGGTTTCCTCTGTTATTAATCCCTATACAGGAAGACCATGTGAACAGGTGGTCATCGCAAAAGGAATGAAACATATTGGTGAGGAAGATTTTTCCAATCCGATTTCTTTTAAACTTGGAATGCCTTCAACCGTTCCTGATGACATTGTGCTCTATGTATGGCTGCAAACTCTTGAAGATCCCTATAATGCAGATACGTGTAAAATTTATAATGTGATAGAAGAAGATATTTTACTTGAGAAGGGGAGTATTTAATGAAAAGAACGATTTCCCTTTTAATTCTGAGTTTTCTATTTTTGTATTCAGCAGTTCTTGCACTGGACACCATGCCGAATTTTACGCTGGAAGATATCAACGGTGATCAGATCGATTCTGACGAACTGTTGAGTAAAAAAGCAGTGATAGTTGACTTCTGGGCAAAGTGGTGCGGTCCCTGCAAGAAAGCACTTCCTCATCTCAGCGATCTTCAGGAAAAGTATAAAGACCTCGTCGATGTAGTATGTATCAGCACAGATAAAGCTCGGGACGGAGATAAAGCAAAATCCTTTGTGAAATCCAGAAATTTCAAATTCATCACACTCTTTGATCCAAATAAAGATGTATGTAAGCTTTTCAATGTAAACACGATTCCTCGAACCTTCATTATTAATGAGAATGGTGAGATCGTGTACAGGCACGAGGGCTATACTCAGGGTGATGAGCACGAACTTGAAACAGAATTGAGAAAGGTCATTTATAAAGATATTACCATCAGCGAACTCAACGAATTATTCCAACCTGAAGAATTGCCTGAACCGATAAATTATATGTCTCCAGTTTATCCTGAAAAAGCTTATGATGACAAAGTTGAAGCAGATATCATACTCGATCTTGAGGTTATGGAGGATGGGACCGTCGGTCAGATAGTTCTCATCAGCTCATGCAAAGACACCACATATAGCTTTGAAAAAGCTGCCATCGAAGCGGTTCAGGAATGGATATTCGAGCCCGTTATTGTTGATGAGGAGCCGGTCAAAGCCCGATTACTTTATCCGATCCGTTTCAGAATAGAAAAACAATAGAGGTTTTCATGAAAAAAGTAATAATTTTTATCCTGCTCCTTTCCCTTGCTTCATCTCTTTTTGCCTTGAAGGATTTTCGTATAACCGGCTTGAATGAAGCAACATACGTTTATAAAAACGCAGTTGATTCTCTGAAGAATTATTTCTCGGATGAGTTCAGTTTCCGTATGATATATAAAAAATTTACTTTTGGTATGAAGTTCATTGCAAATCTTCCAAAGTATGATGAATTCGCTGCGATGCAGGAGCTTACCTCACAGTCGATTTCCTACACCTGGGATGAGCGGTTCCTTGAATATAAGGTGGATGATTTCTCTGTACGAGCAGGAAATTATGAACAGGTTTTTGGTTCCGGTATTGCTTTGCGTGTATATCGGGATAAAGATTTTGATATTGACACCCGCTTGAATGGTTTTTCTGCAGAGATCTTTCCTAAATCCTTTCAGATGAAAGCACTTTATGGTGCACTTCCGAATGAGGATAATGACACCAAGAATGACCTTGTTGCAGGACTTGATGTACAGAAGGATATATTCGATCCTCTCAAACTTGGCGCTTCCTTTGTCAATGTGCGTCAGTGGCAGGCAGGAGATAATTATCTTGATAGAAAGATTTTCGGCGTTCGTGCTGACGTGAATGCAGACTTGTTTGATATGAGCGCTGAGTATGGTTATCTGGATCAATCGGAAGGCATATCAAAGATAGGGCATGCTTTTTATGGGAATATAAATACCTATTTTAATGTTATTTCTTTCACTGTTGCGTACAACAATTATTACAATTTTGATTCACGTCTGAACGATCTGCCCATTATTAATCACAGCAATGAACCATTATATGATTCCCCGATTGGGAAAGATCAGCAGGGTGTGATGGGAGAAGTAATGTTCATGCCTGATGATTTTAATGAATT
>JACNJG010000075.1:0-1819 GCA_014382685.1 Candidatus Cloacimonadota bacterium | reverse complement strand
TGGGAAAAAGAGGTAACGCCCACGCTTATGTATGATTTTATGATCGGTAAGACTCCGCTTTCCATCAAAGCCGAATTCCAGTATTATGATAAGCATTATCAGCAGGTGAAAACACATCATTGGGAACCCCTTCTGCAGATCGATACAAATATATTCGATATTGATTGCTCGGTCATTGCAGAATATTCTTATGAAAAGATAAAAGATATTGGAAAAAATCCTCTCTGGCTCGGTGCAGAGATCAGTAAAGAGATATTCGAGAATACAATGATGCGACTCTTTGTAGGCAAGGAAAAAGGCGGAAAGGTCTGCCGTAACGGTATTTGCAAGTACCGTAACCAGTTTGAAGGATTACGTTTAGAATTAATAACCACTTTTTAGTGGAGAGGAGCATAAATGAAAAAATTAGCAGTTGTGTTTTTAAGTATAATGATCTTCGGTGTCATTAACCTGCAAGCAGATCTAACGATCAATATTCCATTTGACCCAGATGTTGTAGGACCTGCATATAATGATACAAATTATACGTATATATCCGAATATTTTGATGTGGTGAATGAAGGTATCACAGACAGCTTCACTATACTGGTAGAATATGCTGAACTCCCAATAGGATGGTCACTTACATGGTGTCATGAATATCAAGGCGGAGGTGCATGTCATATGCCAACGTATCCATGGGATTTTGTGTTCGGAAGCGGAGATACATTAAGATTAGATTTCTCTATTACTGTAACTTCAGCCGGCTCGATGGATTTCACCTATACTTTCTCCGCACCAAGTCTCACGGAAACTGTTGTGCTTGATTTTTCCTATACCACAGGCATTTCTGTCGATGAGCCACATACAAACGAAAATATATTTTTAAAAAATTCACCCAATCCATTCAGCGAATCTACCACAATTTCATTTAATTTGAAGAATTCTGCATACAGAGATGCAGAGATCACGATATACAATCTTCAGGGAAAGCTTATCAAAACCTATGAAATTTTCCCTGATATGAACTCGATCACATGGAATGGCAGGGATGAGAATGGTACAGCCATGCCAAGCAGTGTGTACTTATACACCATTTCTTTGGATGATGAGATCACAAAAACAGAAAAATTATTATTACTCAAATAAAAGGAGACCAAATGCGTATTAAACTTGGACTATTGATATCAATGTTACTGATATTTGGCGGATTTTCAGCATTGTATGGAAATCAGGATTTATTATCAACTCAGCTTGAGCAAAAGCTGCAAGAGAGCACACAGGATGAATTAATTCCTATTAATATCGTAATGAAGCAGCAGTATGATCATCAGTACCTGTTGCAGCAGAGTTCTTTTTTACCCATCTCGGAAAGAAGGAGCTTTGTCGTTCAGGAATTAAAATCCTTTACTGAGATCCATCAGCAGGATATTCTCTATGACCTGGAAAATTTATCCTACAATGACATAGTAAAAGATATCCAGCCCCTGTGGGTTTCGAATGTCATAGCATGTAAAGCAACATCGGAGGTCATTTATGATATCGTTCAAAGAGATGATATCGACTTTATTGATCATGATGAGATCCGAAATATGCTCATGTTTGAAAAAGGAGATTCCGATGATCCAACCTCCCGTGAGATCACCTGGAATGTTATCAAAGTAAATGCAGACGATGTATGGAACCTCGGCTATACTGGAAGTGGTGTAACAGTCGCGGTGCTCGATACCGGGGTGAACTATAACCATGTTGACCTTGCAGATCATCTTTGGACTGATCCCGGTTATCCAAATCATGGCTGGGATTTTCGTAATAATGATAACAATCCTATGGATGATCA
>JACNJG010000043.1 GCA_014382685.1 Candidatus Cloacimonadota bacterium | reverse complement strand
TTGTACTTGGAGACGAGGTATTAATTTTTTTCTTTGCGACGTTTTCCAATTCATCAACTAAATTTGACAAAATTTCAAAGCATAAGAGATTTGCTTAACATGAATTTATTTGGACCTGATCACCCTGAGCAATCTAGGAAAAACTCGCAACTTGCGGATGAGAATATCTTTACTGTGTCCGAGATCACCTCTCATATCAAAAATATTCTCGAAGCAAACATCTCTTCCTTGTGGATCAAGGGCGAAATCTCAAACTACAAAAGACACTCATCCCGGCACATGTATTTCACGCTGAAAGATGAGGGCAGCAGTTTGTTATGCGTCTTTTTCCGCCAGTTCAATAATTACCTGCGCTTCGAGCCGGAAAACGGTATGGAAGTGATTTGTTACGGACAGATCAAGGTCTATGAGCGGAGCGGACAGTATCAACTATATGTAAACCAGATGCGTCCACTCGGGATCGGGGAGCTTGAGATCGCATTCCGAAAATTGAAAGAGGAACTCGAAGAAGAGGGACTTTTTGATGAATTTCATAAAAAAACAATTCCTGAGTATCCAACCCGAATTGGGATCATAACCTCTCCGACAGGCGCTGCAATTCACGACATGAAAAATGTGCTGTCCCGAAGATTTCCCGTAACCATTCTGCTCTATCCTGCGCGTGTGCAAGGGGATGAGGCAGCCCGGGAGATCGTTGAAGGAATACGAGAATTCAATAAAAGAAAAAATGTGGATGTGATAATCGTGGGACGCGGCGGCGGTTCTATCGAAGACCTCTGGCCCTTTAATGAAGAGATCGTTGCACGTGAAATATTTGCATCTAAAATACCAATAATATCCGCAGTTGGTCACGAGACTGATTTTACTATCGCGGATTTTGTTGCTGACCTGCGTGCTCCCACACCCTCGGCTGCCGCAGAACTTGTCGTGCCGGAAAGAACTGCACTTTTAAGTACACTGGAATCCTATGCGGATCGGATGCAGAATATTCTCAACAATAGAGTGTACGAATATTCATCTCAATGCAGGGAACTTGTATATCGGCTGGAGCGAAGACATCCTGAAAATGTGCTTATGAATTACTCTCAACAGTTAGATGACTTGCAAATGCGTTTAAGAGATTCTTTGGGTTATCTCGTGGACATTCGCTTCGATCTTGAGGAAACGAAGATAAAATTTTTGCAATCATTAAAAAATTCATACATAGACAAAAATACCAAACTCATGAATGATCTCAGTGTTCAAATGCGGTATGCAATGAG
The DNA here is from genome assembly GCA_014382685.1 of Candidatus Cloacimonadota bacterium. Classification (GTDB taxonomy): domain Bacteria; phylum Cloacimonadota; class Cloacimonadia; order JGIOTU-2; family JGIOTU-2; genus Celaenobacter. Next base: position 7,788 of record JACNJG010000043.1, on the reverse strand, counting down.
TGAAAATTACACAAAAACGCACGACAGATTTATTGATCTCAGTGCAAAACTCGAGGAGCTCAATCCCTTAAAAATATTAAAAAGCGGCTATACATTGACGAAAAAAGGAGAGCGAATCCTAAATACCATCAAAAATGTGGATGTAAACGATAGCTTGAATATTCATTTCTATGATGGTGAATGCGAATGCACAGTAACAGAAATTCTGGAAAAACCAAAACATGAATTGCAGTAAATTTCTTATACTTTTGATCCTTATAAGTATGCTTGGAACTGCCATTGTGCAAGCAGAGACGAGAAGTCTGTGGGCGACTGCATGGGACATCAATACCCCGCAGAAAATTGTAAAGGTGGTAAAGACTGCTGCCGAGCACGATTTTGATATCATCTTTGCTGAGATACGCTACCGCGGAGATGCACTGTATAAACCAAACCGATATGACCGGACCTTCCCCAATCCGGAACCGATCTCATATTTCGTGACTCTTGACGGCTTTGACCCTCTCGCGTTTCTTCTTCAAACCGCCCAAAATTTCAACATAAAAGTATATGCATGGATGACTACCTTTGTTGTTACTCCGATTTACACACACAAACTGCCGGAAGATCATGTGTACTTTACTCATCCGGAATGGGTTTGTAAAACCAGCAGCGACGAGCCGATGATAAGCCACAATGGAGGTGAAGGAGCATACCTCGACCCTGGTATTCCCGAGGTGCAACGGTACACACAGGATGTCATTCTTGATGTTGTTGCAAACTATGGCATTGACGGAATTATTCTTGATTATATTCGCTATCCGGGTGGTGAATATACCTACAATTCACTTGCACTCGAGCACTTCATCGAAGATGTATCGGAAAATAATTATACGAATAATTACACTGAATGGAAGCAAAAGGTCATCTCGGATTTCATTCGGGAAACAGGCGCAAAAATAAAATTTCTCAAACCGGATGTGGATTTTGCTGTAACTGCCAAGCCCGATAATCACGAAGCAAAATACCGTTTTTATCAAAATTGGGAAGAATGGCTTCAGTTTAAAGAACTCGATTATGTTCACCTGATGATGTACACAAAATCCGATGCATCATTCAAGGATCTGCTGGAGAAAAATCTCAGCAAGGTGAACTCTCCAAAAATTGCCATATCTCTGCGTGCATGGGACGAGCAGAAACGATATAGATCGGAAGATATCCAATCCAAAATACGCATTGCAATGGCGTCGGGTTTTAACAATATTTCAATCTTTCACTTTGGCGGACTAATCGCAAACGGCTATCAGCTCGCAGATACACTGACTGTAAAATAATCATGAGAATAGATGTATTATTGGACAAACTCTGCATAGTAAAGCACCGCTCTATCGCAAAAAAAGCATGCGACAAAGGACTCGTGCTTCTTAACGGCTCAGACGTGAAACCCTCAAAAAAAGTCCACGTAGGCGATATTATAAAAGTCACACTCTACGGCTTTATTCTGGAATGTGAAATTACAGAAATACCCAAAGGAAATGTTGGGAAATCAGAGTTGCAGAATTATTATAAGCTGCTTGTGAAAAATCAAATAACCTGACAAATCCAGAGCAAACACACCCAAAAAGTTTGACACAAATACCCCTATGAACTTAAATTATATAAAAAAATGGAGGCCAACAATGAAAAAGAAAATCTTTTTATTGAGTATTTTTTTAGTACTCTTTGCAGTTGCCCTTTCTGCGGTGCCGGTATCATTTCAGATAGCTGAACAAACCGCAAAATTGAAATTGCAGATCGAAGATAAAAACAACTTTATCATCACGGATTTCTACGAACTTAAAGGAAACGACAACTCGCTCCTTGCTTATGTGTATCAACTAGATCCACAGGGCTTTATTATAGTAACCACAGATACAGATATCGTTCCGATTCTCGGATATTCATTTTTGAATAATTTCGAGGAAGTAGAAGAAGGCGAATGGACACTCGGTCATCATTTTGTACAGCTCGATCTCACGCTTCGTAATGAAGCAATTCCCTACACATCCCCAGATGTCATCGCTCAAAATAATCTTCTCTGGGACAAGTATGAAAGCAAAGATCTGAATTATTTCATCGCTCAGACAAAGGATAGAGCCATTTATCCCCCTGCCGGTTCTACACCTACAGGTGGATGGATAGAACAACTTTGGAATCAGGGTTATCCATATAACATGTACTGTCCTGACGATCCTCAACATGGCGGAAAATGTGTGGTCGGATGCGTTGCTACAGCAATGGGTATGATCATCGATTATCACAGATATATTGGTGATGCATTTTTTGATGACTCTGATGATTATCTTTCCGGTTATAGTGCCCCCTATATCTACATTGATGATGATCATGACACACTCAACTTTCCATCTTGGCCTGAGCTGAATATTCTGCTGGATGAACTTCGTACTTATTATGTAACCAATACACCCTTAAATAATGAAATGAAAGCAGTTGTCTCCTTTGCAGGTGGCGTTTCTGTTGAGATGAATTATTCATCAAACGGATCTGGCGCATATTGTTCCGATGTACGATCTGCGCTTCTGTACAAATATGATTATGACACGGCGACTCATTATTATTCAAATCATCCAAACTTTTATTCACAGATGCAGCAGGATATGATGCAGGCAAAACCATGCGAAATTGGTATTAGCGGAGCTGGCGGACACGCTATCAATGTGGATGGATATAACTCTGGAGAAGAAACCTACCATTTGAACTTTGGATGGGGAGGATCCAGTAATGGTTGGTACACTCTTCCCGGCGGTATGCCTGCTGGCTTTACCTCTGTGGATAATGCAGTTATGAACATTCAGGGCGGTATTTATCCATTCTTAGAGTTTGATGAAATGTTCGTTACAGAAACATCCGGTGATGGAGACGGACAGGTCAATCCCGGCGAAACTGTACAGATTCGCATCCGGCTAACGAACAGACAGAGCTTTTCAACTGCAACAACAGTTCTCGCAACTCTCGAATGCACCGATCCACGTGCCACAGTGACCGATCCGACAGGAACTTACAGTGACATCCCACCAGGATCATACGGACTCAATCTGTTCGATCCCTTCGAGGTTGAATTCAATGAAGGCATCGGTGTATGCACTATTCCTTTCACTTTGCATGTGACCAGTAACAGCGGCTATTACGCAGACCTTGATTTTGATATTGAAGTCACACTCAATCTTGCGGGCTGGCCCGTATTGATCACGAATGGTGTGCCCGGCTCACCGGCTATCGCTGATATAGACAATGCCGACAACGATCTCGAGCTTGCATGCGGTGATAAAAACGGTGAAGTTCATCTTTACAATATGAGCGGTACAGAGCTCAGCGGTTTCCCTTATAACACAGCCAATCAAATCTACGGCTCGGTCGCACTTGCAAATCTTGATGGAGATGAAGAGCTTGAAATCGTTGCTGCTTCACGCGCTAATAAAGTTGTTGCACTCAATCCTGACGGAAGTATCGTTTTTGATTATACAACAGACAGCAACCTGCTTTGTACTCCTGTCGTTGCTGACCTTAACGGTGATGGTGTTAAAGAAATTATTGTTCAGACAATTACAAAAAATCTCTATGTCATCGACCAAACCGGAACAATATATCCGAATTTCCCTGTTACGCTTCCCAACTTCATGTATAGCGGGGTAGGCGTTGCAGTGGAAGATCTTGATGGAGATGGCGCAAAAGAAATACTCGTACCCTGTAATAATGGCGTTCTATATTGTATAGATACTTCCGGCTCGACCGTTTGGTCCACAACTCTTTCCGGCACTCCGCGCTGTTCTGCAACTATCGTCAAATTCAACGGAGAATACAAGATCGTGATCGGCGCTTCGAATGGCCATCTCTATATCCTCAATTCTGACGGCTCAGTACAGTATGAATACACGCTCTCCGGAGATATTCGAACCTCTCCTGTAGTTATTAATCCAACTAACTCTAGTGTGATTGGCGATCTTGTCATCATCGTAGGGACTCTCGGCAATAAACTATATGTAATTGACTGGAACGGAAATAACCTTGCAGGATTCCCCTATAATGTACCTGGTGGTATAGAATCCACGCCTGCGGTCGCAGACCTGGACGGAAACGGGATCTACGACATTGTCTTTGGTTGTAATGACAAATATCTCTACAGCATTGATATGAATGGCAACCCGACATCCGAATTCCCGATCTATTTCAATCACGACATAAAATCTTCTCCCCAGATCGCAGATGTGGATGGGGATGGAGATTATGACATCGCAGTAGGCACCAATGCAGGAATGTGGATCATTGATTACAAAACACCCTTTGGCGATGGAGATATTCTGTGTGGAATTTACCGCTACGATCTTGCAAGAACCGGTTCTGTTGACTGCTCTCATACATCCGGAGTAGGAAGCGATCCGCAATTACACAAGTACTTCATAACCCAGAATTTCCCGAATCCTGTTGCAAACCAAACCAGTATTTCTTTTGGATTGCCAAATGCTCAAGTCCAAAATGCTCAATTGAAAATGTATAACCTTCTTGGACAGCTTGTTTCATCCTACAATATTGATAATCCAAAGATTGGCGAAAACACTTTTGTATGGAATGGCACAGACAACAGCGGTAAGGAAATTCCAAACGGCGTGTACTTCTACAGACTGTCAACTGACTCCTATCAATCTGAAATTAAGAAATTGATCTTACTGAAATAAAATATATTTCCCAATAAATTTAGGGCGAAGTCATTATGATTTCGCCCTTTTTATATGTATGATTTCTCTACCTTAGAATTGTGATCTTCTTAACTGCTTGCTCCTTTTGTGTCTTCACGATACAGAAATAAACGCCAGCACTTACTTCTTTTCCATTCTCGTCCTTCCCGTCCCACACTGCCTCTCTCGTTCCTAAACCCCTGTTTGGGAACGATGTAATTATTTTCACCAACTGCCCTTTAATATTATAGATTATTATCTCTGTGTTCTCTGTGTACTCTGTGGTTTTATTAAATTTTATCGTGGTTGAGGATGAAAAGGGGTTGGGGTAGCTTGTCAAAAGGAATGCACCTTCTTGATATTGTGGTTCGACTGCTTGTGGGATATATCCAAGCGTGCCGTCGGTATTGATGTTTTGGGCATAAATATCTCTGCCGCTGCGCTCGTCTTCCCATGCAACGATCCACTGAGAAGAAGATAATTTTCCTGCTATCATGTGCGGTTTAAACGAACTGACAGAACACATTGTTACTTTATCTCCCGTCCATATAAAATCACCATTGGAGTCCAGCGCCATAGCTTTAATATAATTGTCACTCGTTCCTTCGCTGTAGAAAACGGTCACGTCAGTATTTGTATGCCCGATGCCAAATGGATATATGTCTGTTGCTGAAAGGGGAATGATACTAAGACCGAAATCATCCCATTTTCTTGTGCCGGCCATGTCGAATTTCTGTCCATAGATCCCACGCCAGTTCTGATCTGCATCCATATCATTCCAATAGGCATAGAGCATTTGTGAATCTTCAAGATATGCAAGCTGCGGATAGAAATGCTCGTGACCATAATCCAACGAAGCGATAACGCCATTTGCCGTAAAGAGACAGGTGCCGCTGGAATCTACGTGCTGCACATATATATCAGCATTCATGTTGGAATCTCTGTCGTCATACCAGCCGATGAAAAAACCATAATTCTCATCCGGCACGATCGGAAGGATTTGAGTCCAGGCAGTAATAGCACCGGCAGTAGAGATCGCACACGGCGAATCCCAGACAGTATTTCCATCAGCATTATATTTCTGAGCATAAATGTGACGGGTGGGTGCCCAGGCAGGGCCCGAATCATCAAAGTATTTTACAATAACATTATCATTTTCTACTGCAAATGGCTGGGGCCAAGAATAGGTATTTGGTCCGGAAATACTAATTCCCGTTGCACCCCACATCAAAGTGCCGTCAGGACTGATCTTTTGCAGTCTGCTGATATCTCCGGAACCCCATGCAATGACAACATTTCTTAAGCTGGTGACTGTGACTTTTGGAGACACATCAAAATCTGTCGAATTTGAGAGTTCTAATCCATCCGGTCCCCACATGAAGCTACCATCAGGTGAGATGCGGTAGGCGTAAACATTATTATTGCCGGCATTTCGAATATCCTGAAATGTAAGGATCGCATAATTGTCCTGATCAACTGTCATATCCCAGTCAGTGAGCCAGGACATCGCAGTATGATTACTGATGAGTATGCCGTTGGCTGCCCATTGCGCATTACCGGCGGCATCATACCTCTGCAGTCGGACATTATAATTTCCACTCTCATTAGCAAAATAACCAATATAGATATCACCGGTCGGTCCGGCTACAACCTTGGGAATTGCATCTTCTCCCGGAAGGTTACATACTACGGTGTTTACAGCCGGGTCGGAAGACCACTCGGCATAAAGTGCAATAGTGATTATTGCACAGAATAAAATCGTAAGAAACGCTCTTTTTTTCATACAACCTCCATGTAGTTGTTTGTATTAAAATCCACGAGTGAGATTAAAATCAACCTCTATCACGTGTATTTATATTTTTAATAAATAATTCCATTTTGCTGTCAAGAATTTACGGAGATATACAGCAAAAAAAAGACGCACCGAAGTACGCCTTTATTATAAATGCTCATTTAATAATCTATTTCATCAGGATCATTTTCTTTGTGATAATATCTTTGCCCGTGTCAAGAGTATAGAAATAGATACCATTTGCTACATCTCTGCCACCCTCATCCAGACCGTTCCAGACTGCTGATTGATCTTCAGGAGTGAGGGTTTTCACAAGCTGTCCGTGAATATTGTAGATATTTATCTCAGAATAAGCATTGTGCGGAAGAGAGAAGGAAATGGTGGTTGAACCGGCGAAAGGATTCGGATGGTTCTGCATCACAAATTCAGATCCAGGAGTTGGATCAACTGAGAATGCAGGAATTATGTCATCTGCATCTCGAGGATTAAGGCGATAGTATTCATTCGAGTAATTCCAGTCAATCACACCGATAATATCGTAAGGGTTACCGGACGCAACCGCTGAATCCAGGAGCGCGCCTGTGGCTGAATAATTATAATCAACTGCATCTCCGATCACAAAGGTTGTTGTCCAGCCATCATTTGAGCCGACATAAGAATCAGTATCAATGCCCTGAACTACGACATCCTCGATCATTACAAGCTGACCTTCCCACTGTTCGGCAGGATTTGTGTTGGCAGGAATTGTCCAGTCAACATCAGCACCATTGATAAGTGATGGTATGACTTCATCTCCAGTATCAGCATATAAGAGAACAGGATCCACTAATTCTGTAAGATTATTATACTCATCACGTGTTGCATAAAACAGGATATCGTCAGTGACAGAAACCAATTCCCAAAAATCATAATCAAAAACAAGAACACCGTTATACCCACCTGTATCGTCACTTACCCAAACATCGCTATGTTCATCGTTCGCTGTCACTGTTCCGGAGAAAGTAGCGATCCTATCATTCTGGATATGTCCTTTATCGGGATTATTAGTATTTGTCAAAGCAATAGGAGTAATTCCAGCATAGAAATCATAATCAGTATCGCTGTTGGAATCATAGATGTTATCAAGAATGAGGTCGCCGATCATGTCCTGAGATGAGCCAGAAAGGTGGACTATACGCGGTTCATCACCATCAATCTCGACTGTGCTAAAAGTAATAGTTGCTGTGCCTGTCAGGTAATAGCTGCTTGGTGAAGCGCTTGTCATATCAAGATCATAGAGAACAT
>JACNJG010000178.1 GCA_014382685.1 Candidatus Cloacimonadota bacterium | reverse complement strand
AGAAGTTGCTTTGCTTCCTTTTGCAAACTTTCAGCTTTATGCATTCTTTTTTTTACTTCTTCTGCTATTTTCTTTTGGCTTTCTGCAAGTTCTTCTACCCACCTTTTCTCCGACTTTTTCACCGAACTATCTCCGAACCAATTGTGAATACTCATTCGGTGTAAATATTTTCCGGGTATTTACTGGACATTAGAAACAATCTCCCAATATCCGCCTTTAGCGGGACCGATTCTTTTAAGAAGACCTTTTTGTTTAAGTTTTTCAATGTTTTTATCAATTGATGTCGTATTGATACCAATCCTATTTGACATTTCTTTTTTTGAGATTTTGGGATTTATTTTGACCAATTCTATAATTTTCTTTTGGCTTTCTGCAAGTCCTCCTACCCACCTTGTTTGGTTTTCTTTTCTACCCGCCTTTTCTACCCACCTTTTCTGCCCACCTTTTCTACCGACCTTTTCACCGACCTTTTTATCTATTTTCTTATTCCAAAAAATAATCTTAAACTGCAATAATTCTTCTTTAAATTCCGGAACAATATTCTCATACTGTTTACAAGATTTAATAATATTAGAAAAACCACGTCCCCACTGCTCGATGATCTTTAATTCGGAAAAGATTCTTCCAATTGTGACATTACGCAATTTAGAGAAATCCATTTTTCCAATATCATCAACAGAATATCCTGCCGGCAAATCACCGGGACTGCTTATCTCGATCCTGTTATCAAAAACAGCAACTTTTATATCCTGTCCTTTCAAAAGATAATTCCTATGGGTTACAGCATTGACAATTGCTTCTCTCAAAGCCGGAATAGGATATTCGTATTTTTCTTCTCTATAAACATCACCAATTACAGCAGATAGTTTTATATTCGATTTCAGAAATTTTAAAGCTGATTCAATCTGGTCGATAATACTCCCTCTGAATTCGGCCTTATCGATAAATATATCTTTGGAATTTCCTTTGAAATGAGCACATTTTATCTGGGCAAAATCATATTCAATATATTCTTTCTTTGGGAACAGTAACATTCCTGCTACAGTTGGATAAATTTTCCTATCACTCCTTGCTAAAAGATTGAACATAAAAAGATGGTCTTCTTTTATCTGAATATCCCTTTTCTCTTTAAATACCTTTTTTATTCTTGGAAAATCCACGTCATCTTTTGAAAATCTATAATCGACTTGAGAATCATAACTGATATTTTCACCTCTAAATTGTAAGGATTTTATTATCTCTTTGCTGGCAAGTCTGGTTGTAGAACCGACCCTGATATAAGTTCCATTTTCCATCCCTTTGTTTTTCAGATAATATGGAGTTTCGATACCTAACGGGATTTTTATTATTACCAATGTTTCATTCTGTTCGGTGATAAATACCGTATCGATGCGGATTGTCGGACTAATGCTGTCAAAGGTGATATTCGAGAGTCTTTCTTCCAATTCAAAAGGATTTGCTACTCCAATAATCTCTTTATTATCATCAATACCAAAAACTATATTTCCGCCGCTTCCATTAGCAAAAGCAATAATAGTCTGTAGAACTTTTTCTTTATTGGAATTATTAAATTCTCTTTTGAATTCTAATGTTTTACTTTCCTGTTTTGATAATAATTCTCTCATATTTATATCAGCCCTTTATCCTTAAAGCTAAAATAGTTAGTTCTTGATACAATAATATGATCAACCAAATCAATCCCCAGAATCTTACCTGCTTCTATTAATCTTTTAGTAATTTCCAAATCATCTTCTGAAGGTTGGGTATCTCCCGAAGGATGATTATGAACAATGATAACGGTTGATGCAGAATTTTGTATTGCCGGCAGAAATACTTCCCTAGGGTGAGCTAAACTTGCGCTTAAAGTGCCGGTTGAAACCTTATCCACACTTATCAGATTATTTCGGGTAGTTAATGAAAGGATATAGAAACTTTCTTTCTTTTTATTTCCGATTTCATTTTTCAAGAGATTGAAAACAGTTTCCGGTTTTTTTATTTTTTCTCCGAATTTCGCAATGTGCAGTTCTGCCTTTTCTCCCAATTTGAAGGAAGCTTGAAGTTTGCAGGCAGTAGCAAAACCGATACCCTTTACCTTTTTTAACTCTTCAATGCTGGCGTTTTTTATATTTTGAAGATTTCCAAAATGGGCTAGCAAATTTTGAGCAAGTGTTAAAACAGTCTGTCCTCTACCACCTTTTTCAATTATTAATGCTAATAATTCCTGGGTAGAAAGATTATCAACACCAACTTTTTGCAAACGTTCTCTTGGTCGGTCTTCAATTGGTAAGTCTCTAACCGTATATGTTTTGGTTTTCATAATTACGAATAAAGTTTAGAAATAAGTATTGAGATTACAAATTAAAACACACCACTTTCGGTTCTGTCATCTCTTGAAGGGAGAATTTGATGCCTTCTCTACCAAGTCCGGAGTTTTTCACACCGCCAAAAGGCATACCGTCTATTCGATAGTCTGAGGAATCGTTTATCATGATTCCGCCGACATTGATTTCTTTGATCGCCTTGAATGCAGTCTTTATATCATTGGTAAATATGCCCGCATGCAATCCATAAACAACATCATTTGCTTCCTTGATCGCTTCATCAAGATTATCGATCTTGTAAAGAATAACAACAGGTCCAAAGACTTCTTCATGTCCGAGACGACAATTTTTAGGAACATCCTTCATGACTGTTGGCTGTACAACCGAACCTTTTCTTCCTCCGCCAGTTAGGAGCTGTCCACCAGCTTGCACTGCTTCTTTTATCCATTCTTCAACTCTTATAGCTTCATGTTCTGTGATCATCGGACCCATATCGGTATCTTCATCAAGCTGGAAACCAACCTTCATCTTCTTGGTTCGTTCCACAAATTTTTCTTCAAACTTATCATAAATATTTTTTTGAACATACAGTCGCTGCACGCCGATGCAATTTTGCCCAACAGCACAAAAAGCACCGGAAACACAGCTTTCCACAGCTTTTTCTAGATCACAATCATCCATTACAATAACAGGGCTGTTTGAGCCAAGCTCCATTCCGATTTTCTTAAGACCCGCTTTTTTGATTATTTCTTTTCCAGCTTCAGGTCCTCCTGTAAATGTTACCATCCTGACTCTTTCATCTGTTACAAGCGCATCTCCGATGACATGTCCATAGCCGGTAACAATATTCAATATTTTGGGAGGAAGACCTGCATCGAGTAAAATCTCTCCAAGTTTTAAAGCTGAAAGCGGAGTAACTGTTGCGGGTTTTAACACAACTGAATTTCCGCCAGCTATTATGGGACCAAGCTTATGAGCTACCAGATTTAGCGGGTCGTTGAAAGGAGTAATTGCTGCTATCACACCAATTGGAAAACGGTAATAGTAGCCCACACGATTTTCTGCCCCGGGCATACTATCGAATGGAATTGTCTCTCCAAGAATTCTTTTTGCTTCCTCTCCGGAGAGCGTAATTGTGTTTATTGCACGGGTTACTTCACCTCGTGCTTCTCTAATAGTTTTACTGCCTTCTGTTGCGATAGTTCTGGATAATTCTTCATGCCGTCCTCTCATTAGTTCGGCTGCTTTCAATAAAATATCGACCCGTTTGTGGACAGGCAGCTTTCTATTGATCTCATAGCCCTCTACTGCGGCATCTATAGCTTTTTTAACATCTTCGGGAGTTCCCGCTGGAACTGTGTCTATTACTTCTCCATTAAATGGATTTTTGACTTCAATTTTCTCGTCCTTATCAACCCATTTACCGTTAATATGCATTTTCATATATTTCTCCAGTTATTTATTTAGCCAATAATATTTAAAATATCCACAAATATTGAATATCCGGTTTCAATTTTTCCTGCGCCGGCACCCTGAATTGTTATTTTTCCCATTAGATCCGTATCAAATGTAAGAGCATTATTAGCGCCATCAACTCCAGTGAGTGGATCAGATAACGGCAATTTCACGGGTTTTACAGAAGCGATAATTTTTTCTCCTTCAAGTCTGGTGGAGCCGATAAGCTTATATCGCATTCCTTCATCAGCAGCAGATTTTACATCTTCGAGAGAGACCTTGCTGATTCCTTCGCAAGGTACATCGTCAGGAGAAATATCTCCGCCAAGAAGTACATTGCTGAGGATCACAACTTTTGCAAGAGCATCATAACCTTCCACGTCAGCGGTAGGATCTGCTTCTGCATACCCAAGTTCTTGTGCCTTGTTAAGGGCATCATCATACGACCAGCCCTCCTGTTCCATCTTTGTCAAAATGTAATTTGTGGTGCCGTTAAGAATACCTTTTACTTCTGTTATTTTGCATCCTGCAAGGCATTCTCTTGCAAGATCAAAAACAGGGGTACCGCTCATAACAGTTCCCTCTATTAGAAATTTAACACCATTTTCTGCTGCCAATTTTGAAAGTCTGTTGTACTGCAATGCAGCCGGTCCTTTGTTCGATGTGGTTACATGCATACCTTTTTTCAATGCTTCTTCGATGTGTTGTGTTGCAGGTTGTCCTGTTTTAATGTCAGTGAAGGTCATCTCAGCCATGATATCTGCATCACATCTGCGTATTGTTTCGAGAGCATCCCGACCTTTATACATTTTGCCGTCAGAACAATCAGGATCACATCTATAATCTTCCAGCGATTTTCCTGATTTCAACAATTCGAGAACCGTTGTTAGGCATAGTCCGTCTGCACAACAGATAGAGCCCTTTTTGAAATCGGAAATTGCCACAACCGAAATATCCAATTTTTTGCTTTTGATAATTTCTAACAAGCCCTGCCCAACAACTCCACAACCTATGATCATAAGTTTAGGTTTTGCCATGTCTCTATTCTCCTTTTATAAATATTTTTTACTTTTTAATTTGGTAACGATTCGGATCGTCAAAAACATCAATTACAAATACTTTTGTAAGAAATTCTGCCGAGTGTACGATGCCTTCAGGAATATAATAACGATCTCCTTTTTGATAGATTTTGGTATCATTACCGATCGTCAGCTTCATTTTTCCGCTAAGCATAATACCCCATTGGGCACAGTGCGAATGGTCGGGCATTTTACCTACAGGATCGATATCAAAGAAGACAATCTGCGCGCCGTCACTTTGAAGCAGCCATCCGCGGATGCCATCTATTGGAATATCAATTTCAGGAAGATTCCTTATCATCGAAGGATAGGGAGTATTTTCAAATTCTTTCATATTACCTCTCAATATTAAAATAATCCTTTCACAAATCCGCCATCGATCTGAAGGGTAATGCCGGTTATATAGCTCGCTCTTTCAGATGCAAGAAACGCGACAGCAGAAGCGAATTCTTCAGGTGTGCCTATCCTACCCATTGGAATGGTGCTCTCGACCTTCTTATAGAAATCTTTTATTGTTCCTTTTCCACTGTCTTCAAATGAACGTGCAAGACTTTCTACACGCTCGGTTTTTGTATATCCCGGGCAAACTGCATTGACTGTTATGTTATGCTTTGCGACCTGATTCGAGAGCGATTTTGTAAATCCGATCACACCTGTTCTCGATGTGTTTGAAAGTATTAGATTATCGATGGGCTGCTTCACAGAAACTGAAGTGAAGTTGATTATCCTGCCCCATTGCTGCTTTTTCATAAAGGGAATCACTTCATAACAGAGTGTAATCGTACTCATCAGATTGAGTTCAACAGCATCTCGGTAATCATCAGGAGTGAAGTCTTCAAACATTCCCGCAGGTGGTCCGCCTGCATTGCACACCAAGATATCAATAGCACCGAACTCTTGTATAATTTGATCAACCGCTTTGATGATTTGCTGTTTCTGTGTAACATCAACAGTAAGATCTTTTACTATTCCTCCTGTTTGCTCAATTATTTCATTTCTTGTTTTAACAAGATTCTCTCTACTTCTTGAGCAAATTACAATTTTTGCTCCTTCCATGGAAAGTTGTAGAGCAACTGCTTTTCCGAGTCCTTTGCTGGATGCTGTTACGAATGCTACTTTATCCTTGATGCCTAAGTCCATAATTGATAACTTTCTTTACAATTGGTTTTTAATACATTTTGAAAGCCGTCTTACCGCTTCGGCGAGCTGTTCTTCCGATGCATAAGAGAAATTTATCCGCATGTGGTTTTTGCTGGGATTTTCACCATAAAAAACCTCTCCCGGAACAAATGCAACTTTAAACTTGATGGCTTCATAAAATAGTTCTTTTGTATCAATATGTTCAGGAACGGTCATCCACAAAAATAATCCGCCTTCCGGCTTTGTCCAAGTTACACCCATATCTTCCGTGAAACATTCTTCCATTGTGCTCATAAATATCTCAAGTTTTCTTCGGTAATATTTTATACATTTTTCAATATGTTTCGTGAAATTCATTTCTGTAAGAAAAGCTGTGCATAGATCCTGATTATATTTAGGCGTATTAAGTACATTTCCTTCTTTGATATTCGTCATTTTTGCAATTACTTCAGGGTGTCCTATATTATATCCAACTCTAATTCCTGGGCAAAATAGCTTTGAAAATGTATATAACCCAATCACATTATTACCTTTTCTTTTTTGATCGAGATACAATATTGATGGGATCGATTCTCCGTAGTAACGCAGATCACGATAGGGGCTGTCTTCGAGAATAGGAATATCATATTCATAGCTCAAATCCAAAAGTTCTTCTCTCTTTTTTAAACTCATTGTGATACCGGATGGATTCTGAAAGTCGGGAACTACATATATGAATTTTGGTTTTTTATTTTCCTTGGATAACTCTTTTACTTTTTCTTTATATACATCTACGTTGGGACCATCCTCCTGGATATCTACACCTACAAATATTGGATTTTGGAGTTGAAATGCAACTATTGCTCCGGCAAATGTCGGGCGATCTAATAACACAATATCACCAGGATCAAGGAAGAGCCGCCCTGTAATATCAAGTCCATGCTGACCTGAGGAAGTTATAAGAATATTTTCTTCTGAGATATCAATATTTTCTCTTTTCATAAAGTGTATTATTGCATCAATGAGGGAGGGTTCGCCGGGTATGGAAGTGTATTGCATTATTGTTTCTATCTCTTCCTCGAGCCGATTATGAGATGCAATTCTCGTTTCCTCTTTCAAAAATATATCTGGTGAGGGTAATCCTCCAGCCAACGATATTATTTCAGGATCATTTAATAATTTAAATAATTTCCCTATGGAATAGCCGCCATAATTTTTTAAATTTTCTGAAAACATGTACTTCCAGTCATTAATCATACTGAAACCTTTCTTTATTATTATGTTTATACAAATTTCTGTCCCACCACAGATAGCACAGAGCACACAGAGATTTATAATTTAAATCTTTCAATTCCATTTTTCAATTGTTTGACATTAAAATTAATTAACAAACCCGTATTTATACCTGAAAGTTTCATATAGGTAAGAAGTTGGGCTCTATGAATCTCTTTAATTTCTTCAACTGATTTCAATTCTATGATAAGAAGACGAAAAGGCATATCTTCGCTTTCAACAAGGATATCAATTCGATATCCGCATTCTAAATGAACACCTTTATATTTCACTGGTAAAGGTTTTTCTAAAGAAAATTTTATATTATTGATAGCTAATTCTCGAGCTAAACATTGCTGGTATGTCGATTCTAGTAAGCCTGGTCCAAGAGTTCGATGTACTTCTATTGCGCAACCAATAATCTTTCCAGTAAAAGAATCCTTCTCGAATTTCTCTGTGCTCTCTGTGTTCTCTGTGGTTATATTCATACTATATTTATTCTCGATAAGATGCACCGCCAAAGATTGCTTTAATCCCTTTTTTCATGAATTCTTTACCATCTTTTGTTGCACGTAAAGTTTTATAATAGATGACATCGCCAATTTTCTCTGCATTTGCTTCTCTCTCATCTTCAGGCAGGAAGTATGCTTCCATTGTATCCATTTCACGTGCAGTGCCGTCGCTTTCATATTTAAATGTCATATTAGTTCCACTCTCCAGAACCTTGAATGCGTTATCTGTCCAATTGAAACCCGCTATGCCAAGATCAGGATTGATATAAATATGAGCAGCAAGACTGACGCCTTTAATTCCACTTTCTTCAAGCTCTTTTGCACATTGAATAAATGTTTCTGCAGTAGCGCCATTTCCAATATTGATCTCATAAAGTGGAGAAGTGCCGTCTTCTCTAAGATATTCATTCATGATATTCAGAAGCATTCGGAATTGCATTGTATTTTGAGTGGAAAGTAACATGGAAATTTTAATATGAAGATTGGGAATATCCCTTCCATAGTAGCAAATTGCAATTATTGTACTCCAGCTTGGATTAAGGAAGAAATCTGCTCCGGTTGCTAATGCTGTTCTTGTTATTCCATCCAAATAAACCAGATGATTATCATTGGCACATTCGATTCCACCAAAATTTCCAAAGAAAGTTCCCTGGTTTTTTAGTATTAAATTGGATAATCCGTTACCGGCATCAGCGCGTTCAAATGTACTGCCGGTTACCTTCTCGAGTTCCAAAAATCTACTTTCGGGCTGAGGGATACCGATCAGACTCGTGCTGCAAAATTTAGAGCCCTTCATTATGTTCTCAGCCATCATAAGGGTTGCCATCAGATCTCCATTATAAATATAATTATCAGTTAAAGCTACGACAGAAATAAACTCCGAAGGAACAAAACACTGCCCATCTGTAGAAGCTTTCTCGGCAATAAGTTTCATGGCATGATGTGTAACTTTTGCACCCTGCCAACCTGAAACCTGTGCGGTTGCTATCCCGAAATTATCATTGTAGGATATATTATTCTTTTTCTCAAAATCTTCAACTTTGGGAAATTTCTTTACCAATCTTTCGGCATCTTCGATCATTTCACCATAACCCTTTTCTTTTAGGATTTTTTTTCTTGTTTCATATTTCCTCATATTTTCTATTGTTTCACTGATCTTTTTTGCACCTCCAAAATATTCTTTCAATGCATCGATCTTTTGTAAATCGCTTTTAGATAACAAATGGAATTTCATTGTTGCTCCTTTTTTTTATAGTATAATTTTTCTCATTCATATTTTTTTTGCTAGTTCTGATATTATCATTTTAAACTTTCTTTAAAAATTATTCTTCTTACATTCAAGTAATAAGTGCAACCCACATTATTTATTTTGATACTCATAAAAT
>JACNJG010000054.1:4671-9160 GCA_014382685.1 Candidatus Cloacimonadota bacterium | reverse complement strand
TATATATAATAAAAAAATCCCAAACCCCAAAACAAAAACCCCGCCGGATCAAACCAGCGGGGCTTTTTTTATCGAAGGACGCGAGAAAATCTCTAATTTCTAATTTCAAGTTAAGTCGGTATCTGCCCAACTTCCATCGGGAAAACACTTTTCATAATTATCTCAACATATATCGCCTTCGTAATATTATCGATCAATTTCGGTTCAAATTTCGTACAATGAAATAACCCATCGATCGTATATGTATCTGTACTCGCCGGCGTAAAACTTAATGCAGATGAGAGCGTTGCAGTCCTGGTACTTCCCACATAGCCGGTTATAGTTTTTTTTTCTGTAGTTGCCCCATGAGTTGCCGTAATCTCTAGATTCTTATAATAATCATCATTATCTATTTCATTATCATTAAGTACCACCGAGCTGCCGCTTACAGAATCTTCACCGAAAAACATCTCTTTTTTCTGTAAATAATTAGCAACCTCATCCGAAGAAGGTCGATTTATCGAATAATCATACTCGTATTTGTGTGCTTTGATCCGAATATCCTCATCTAATATTTTGAATAATTCAGATAAATAACTTTCAGGATCGGCAAATATTCCAGACGCATCATGATCCTCAATAAGATTGTACAAAAAAATATGCCATTTGAATTCGTAATGTGTCCACAGGTTAATATAGCTGATATAGCCGGTTAAAGGAGATTCATTATCAAGCTCACTGCGTATCTCCCAACCGGGATGGATAAGGCAGTGCTTCAACTGTAGATCTGTACCGGAATTAATTACACTGCTATTTATTATTGGATCACCTATGCCGAATATCATAATATTACACCCTTATTTTTATTTCTGTTTTCATGTTTTTTATATCATCTGTTCGTTTCCAATATTTATCTGACTTTTCGGATGTCAGGAGTATCGTTATATCCTTATATTCATGAATACCTCTCAACTCTGCATCTAATATTTCTGCAAGCTGATGAGTGAAATTTTGGGAATCCGCAGTATCTCTGAAAAATATAAGTACATTTGAATATTCAAAAGCAAGCCATAAATGTGCAGGCAGATTAATATCTTCCACCAGATCACTTGAATAATCTGAGATATTGAGGTCCCCAGAATTATCCTCTATTGTTGTTATAGGAGTTGAAAATATGCTAAGATCAGGTCTTTTTTCTGTAGCATGTTTGCATATATCAACAACCACATTATTATATTGAGGGTAATTTTCTTCATAAGGTCCTTCCCTATTGTATGTCTTATTATTAGGGAAAGATGCAGTACCATAGCCTAATCTATGAAATTCCAACTCTCCGTCATTAATATAATAAGTGAGCCGCAAAACAAATAAAATATCAAGTAAAACATCGTCCATTCTCGCACAATTATCCCAATCTGTTGCGCTTGATCTATTAATATATCTAAGCAGAACCCACGGAAAAACTAATAGCGAATAATGACGATATACACTTGAATTATAGTCATAATATGGAGATTCCGTATTCTGGCAAGTCATTGTTGTGACCGTTAGTATATTGTCATACTGTAATACATAGATCGCCTGCCTTAATAAAAATAACGCTGCTACCCAATAATCTGTACCCGTAGGATAATTATAATCTCCTGATAATTTTACATAATTTGACCACCACTTAGGATCATTTTCATCATAAGCAGGAAATAGATACCATGAATACGAATTAATATTAAAATTCTCAAAGTCAGTGAAAATATCCTCACATTCTATTTCATTAATATAATCCTTTATTTTGGGTTTAATTTTGATAACCCTGTAAAGATGAGAAAGTTTATCATCGATGTAAACACCTATCGTGTCCTCTATTGTTATTTCATCATAATCAAAAACGGAGAATTTGAAAGAAGTATATTCCAGTTTTCTCGTTTTCGATTCCTTATATTTGTTCTGCAATGATCCCTTTTTGCTTATATAATTAGAAATATTTTTTTTAAAGCTCCAGAAATCATCCGGTCTATCTGTAATATCTGCATCCTGATGATTAAAAAAATCATACACTTTGTCTTTATTAGTTCCGTCATATTTTTCATAAAAAACAAGTCTTTGTCGTAATGGTGTAGCATCATCATTATATGTATCATAATCAAAAATAGTGCCGGTAAAATTATTGTTATTATTCCCGACATCAGAGGAACATCCGATATAAATATTGGATCCGCTTATAGATCCTGTTGTTGGATCTATGTCTTGCATTAGATCTTCATATTCATCATATTTACCCGCATATCTGAAGAGTATTATGGAGTATGAAGGATTTTCTTCTTTTTTTACTTTTATGGTATATATTTCTTTAGATGATAGAGGGATTCGGAAATCGGGGAACGTAAAATCTTTATTAAGGTATCTTACCTTAAAATAATAATCATTTGTATCTCTCACCAATATGAGTGCATATTGGAAATTTCCAGATCCTACACCCCATATATACTGGAATCCGCTATCAAAATCCTCTATCCTTAGACGTATCCTTATCTGGTTTACATCTCCGTTTCCATCTTCATGAATACCCCAGCCCGTATCTATCTTGCAGTTTCCATCGAATTTTCCACCATTATAATGATCGCGATAATGATATATTTTTGGATTATTCAATGTAGCCCCTTTTTACCATTCGCTTTTTTGTTTTATTGAAGTTAATTATAAACTCTTCCATATCGAGGTTGCTTTCAATTTTCAGATTGAGACTTCTTTCCTGGCTTAATAAACTCATATTCATTTCTCTTATCGCCTTGACACTGGCACCCATGATCCGTTCAAGATTTTCCAGCTTAATATTCTGTATGCTGGAATTTTTCGTGATATAATTCCTGTTATTTTCAGGTGAAAAATGATTATTATATATCTTCCGTCCCTCATTGATAGCACGTGAGACGCTATTCAAAATATCTTTATGGTAACTTTGTGCAGGTGATATAATATTTGTAACCGGTGTGGTTTTCGATATTTTTTGAATATTGGGGATCTTCCGTCCCTCATTGATAGTTGAGACACTATTATAAACATCTTTATCGTAGATTTGAGAAGGTGATATAACATCTGATCCACCCTTTGAGGTCTTTGCGACTTCTCTGCGATCTATGCGTGGAATTCCCGGAATATTTTTCATTCCAAATCCGCCGGGAAGCAAATAATTTCCCGCAAGGAACGGAGCGAATTTATTCACTGGGATGATAACCTCTTTGGTCCCCTTTTCACCGACAGTGATCACACGCTCACGATCAACATACATTCCAGATTGTGCAGCGCCTAATCCGCCGAGTGCCATTCCCATAGCAGTAGCAAGATAAGAAGCATGGCTTGTTCCCGCTGCTATAGCAGCTCCGCCAAAACTCGCAATATTCGCAGCCACTGCCGCAGGTGTATAAGCAGTAGCGATAGCCGCACCCGTAATGGTTGCTTTTGCGACTTCCGCAGCTTTCAGTGTATCCGAAATAAGCATCATTTTGATCTGATTCTTTATCCATTCCAGTGCCATATTTGCAAAACAATTTACGATAGCAGCAGTCGTATCATTGGTTATTCCCATTGATTCAACCAATTCATTTGTCCAACTGCCCAATGCAGCAGAAAATGGCTCAAACCATATTTGATTTGCCTCATCAAACTCTCTTATCAAAATTTCTTTTCGCTGATCTGCCTCCCATTCCATGATCTCAATTTTTGCATCAGAAAGTTCTTGAGCACTGATGAGTTCCTGAGCATACAAGTCAAACATTGTTTGAGTTCTATCACTTGCCTCTATTCCAATGAGTTGCATCTCAAATTCAAGATTTGCATCAGCCATTTCTGCCCGAAGCTGGTAATATTGCTGCATCTGTTTGAGATCATCGGATGCCTGTTTATCTCTGAGCTTCTTTATCCCATCATTCTTTTCCATCTCTAATGCGATTATCTTAATATTATATTGTTCTTGAGTAACAAGTTTCTGTTCGAGTGCATTATCCCAGTTCTCTTTATCATCAGCGTAATTTTTTTCTAATACTGCGATCTGTCGCTCCATTGCATCTCTTATAATATCTATCTGTGCGTTTTGATATTCCTCCTCAAATTTCTCCTGATACTGTTTGCGCAACGTTTCCAATTTGGTGTTTTTTATATCTTCGAGTGTGGCGATCTGTTTATTATATTTTTCCATTGCTTCGAGGTCTTTATCCTGCCACTCCTCTTTATCACGATAATAATCTTCAAGTTTTTGTTTATCCTCTTCCAACGCTTCGATCCGTGTATCGATCTGTTTCTGTAGGACGAATGTTGCCCGTTCAAATCCCTCATCAATATCCAATGAACCGAGTGTGATCTGTTCCTTGCCAAGTTCTGCATAGAGCTTTTTGAGGTTCTTCTTCAGATCCTCTACCGCTTTCATATTCAGGAATGACGGCTTTTCTCCACCACCGGGTACAACAGCAGGAAGATTTTGCAATTCTTTCCAGCGATCAAGGAAATCAGTAAGATA
>JACNJG010000054.1:0-4063 GCA_014382685.1 Candidatus Cloacimonadota bacterium | reverse complement strand
TCACCCAATCTCTGCATAAGGTCCTTCATCTCAGAAATTTCTTCGTTGGATTTCCCTGTTCGATCTTTCAATGTCTGAAATCGAGTGATCAATATATCGATCTGTTTTTCTTCCTTCTCAAAGGATGCCATTGTACGCTGCAATTCACTGAGTTTTGCCACAGCCGGCTTCGTTAGTTCGTACATCGAGATAAGCAGCTTATTCCACGTTTTTGCAAGAGGAATGAGCTTCTTACCCCAACGCTCCAGCATATTCTTATACTCAGCATTGCGTTTTTTCTCGATATTCACAAGCGAATCCGAAGTACGTGCAAGATCGCCCTGTGCATCTTTGGAATTTTTGAAAAGCAGGTTTATCGTTGCCTGTGCCTTTGCGGTTTTGGACAGTTCTTCTCCCTGTCGTGCAAGCCCCGAAGTGTATGCTTCCTGCTTAACATCCGCTTCACTGATAACGATTCCCAGCGTTTTGAGAGATTCCCTTTCTCCACTCAATGCCTTGAGAAATGCCTGAATTACCTCTGGATCCTGCCTGTTATTGAAACTTGCCACATCGAGAGCGAGTTCCACCACCTGCTTGGAAAGTGCAGCAGCTTCATTCGTTGCGAATCCGAGTGGCTTGAGCACATCCCCGATCTCTGACGAGAATTTCTTAATATCCTGCCGTGCTCGCCCTACACTATCCCCGAAACTCTCAGCCCAGTCATTTGTAACATCTTGTATCCCCTTGAAAACCGTATCGAACTTATTCTGTATCTCCTCAGCATCCTTGCTTACTCTAACAGCTTCCATACCAATATCAAGAGATCCCTTTATGAGCCGCCATGCAAAAAGGAATACGAGTATCTGGTTACGGAGAGCACCAAGTGTTCTGCGTAATCCCGCAGTTGCGACCCTCATTCTATTGAATTGTTGTACACCCTGCGCCCCCATCTTACCGGTTGCAGACGCCAGTTTCTTCTGCTCCATACGCAGCAGTTTTATTGAGGATGTATATTCCTTACTGCCGACCACAGCACTCCTCTGCTGCTTTTTCAGGATTTCAATATTATGAGTAATATCTTTTATTGTATTGGCATTCTTTCTATATGTTTTTTTTGTTCTTTCATTTCCCTCTTGGATTTTTTTATTCGTTTTGTTAGACTCCTCACCCAACTTCTTTATTTCATCTTTTATTTCCTCTATTTCGGATTTCGCTTCATTCCGAGCTTTGATCTTCAGTTCAATATCTTTATCAGCCATACGTCACCCTAGTTATTTTCCCACTCACAGGGTTCTATCTGTTCGGAGAGTCTTTTGTTTGCTTCTCTTTGAATATACAACAGGTAGCAATCGAGGCACATTCTTTTTCCATCGATATCAGAATAAGTGCATCCGGCTATGTATCTTCCACAGAACTCACACTGAACCGATCCCGTAGAAAACGGCTCATAAGGATTATGAATATTTGAATCTAAAGTAGAATCGACAAAACATTGAGTTTCAAATTTCAAATTTCCAGTTTCACGCCAAGAATTTTCTATTTTTAATTTTCTATTTTTCATTTTTTCTCTGCGTCCTCTTCGTATTTTCTCTGCGATCTTTGTGTGAACTCTTCATCCTACTGCCTTCTTTCACGTGCCTTCTGCATCATATCTTTATCCCGATAATACGTGATGTTCGCAATGGTAAGAGTATAGAGCAGACTCTTTTCTTTGTAGAAATGATCTACGTCTTTTCCGAAGCGCTCTGCGAGTCCAATGCTGAGTTCTCCAAAGCCAGAATTTGATTCTCGATCTCCTTTGCCTGAGCCAGCTTCTCCAGGGTCTTCCTGGACAATTTTTTTTTTATCTCCTCAAAAAGCTGAAGAATAAGCTCCACATACACGAGTATCTTATCTAGCGGGATGTTCATGAGATACACCTGTCCTTCACGCAGTAGATCCGCATGTGTCATATCGGACAGCTTTTCGTTGAACTGATTGTCCAATATGTAAAGCATGACGCCGACCTGCTTGAAATCTTCGGTTTGAATATTCGAGATGTCACCGAAATAATCCTGTAAGACGTCATAGGCGTAGGCATTGCAGTATGGGATAGCATCGTCTGCAAACTTACACTGCTTCTTATATAGATCTTCAATGAGAACGTGCTTCTTTCTTGCAAGAGATTTTACCTCGTTCTTGGTCTTTTCATCCCGTTTTATTTCTTTGAGTCTGGTAAAAACCTCTTTGATCTTATCCTTGTCAGTCTTTGGCATCGATATCCTTTCTATCCCCACGCCTCGGTATAGCCGATTCCTATGAGTTCACCATCATAATCACAGATATTATTCCCGTCATAATCTTCGAGCAGTATCATTGTTCTGATCCTATCTTTCGGGAAATACACTTCATAGTCGCCATTATCGATGAGGTCTGCAATGAATTCAAACGACCAGCTCGATGTTTGCTCTTCACTTTCCGAACCAACCACCAGCGGTCCTGTTCTTCTTACTTTCGTAAGATGGATAACAATATCACTATCCTCATACCCAGCAGTGATCATATTGAGATTTCTCGCCCTCATCACAGCCCATAACTCTAGACGTGAAGGTATATCATTCTGAGTGATTGCTATTTTTGAACCGCCTGTTGCATCCGCATAAAGATATGAAGGATACACGACCTTGCCGCCATCTGCAACATTAAATCTGAGTACGCCATTACTATGATGATAATACTCATTCACTCCAGCAGGTGCAGCAGATACACGCTTATAATGAACCATATTCTCATCATAGAGATCGATGGTATCCACCACGGCATTTGCACCCTGTGCAAGCGTGATCTTATAATTTGAATCTCCATCAAAAGTAATGGTTGCATTCTCGTCACCGGGACGAATACGCGTATATGTCGTGCTTGCAGTTTTGGTCCCGCCGGTTATCAGAGTAAGGAGATCGGGATCCACACCATTGAATATGATCTTACCACTTACATTACGACCCCATGCCCATATAAGTTCGCTTCCACAATCACCTTGTGGATGGCGCACATTAAGCAGCTCGTCGTTTATCAGGACGGAAACAGTATCGGAGAGCTTCAGTCCACCTACAAAGGCAACGCCTGAAGCCCATGTAGCTTCTCTTTGTTTTGGTATTACTCACTCCCCGCGGGATTATGCGTAATTGCCTGAATAAAGCTCGAAACTGTTCACACTATCAATAATAGCGTTGAATTCAACGGTATATTGAGTGGTTTCCTCAGAACTTTCAGCACCGATATTAATACCGGATGTGATATTGATCCTTGCAAGATGCATGACCATATCGCTCTGTGATCCTGTTAAGGAATTCAAATCCTTAGAACGTACTGTCCCCCAGAATTCCATTTCTGCTGGCACATCATGCTTACCGACTTCGATCTTGCTTCCGCCAGTTGAATCTGCATACAGATATTGAGGATAGATAAATGTTTCTGTTTCTGAGGCATGAAAAGAACATACACCTGTTGCTGCGACATAAGAAAATGAAGAACCCGCCACAGCAGTATCTTCTTTTTTATATACGATTCCAGTATCTCTACCAAAGAGTTCGACCGTATCTTCCACAGCAAGGCCTGCCTGTCCGAGTGTGATGTCATTAGTAACAATTTCAATAGCTGCCTCATCACCTTTTCTTACACGGGTATAGGTTGCACCGTCAGTTTGAGTTCCACCGGTAAGCACAGCAAAAAGTTCGGGTGTAAGGGCACGAAATCCTATTGTGCCGTTAATAGTTCTTCCTGTCTGCCATTTTTGTTCCCCGCCATTATCTCCCTGTTTGTGGGAAACGAGCATGGGTTCCATGTTTAGCATAATAGAAACGGCATCTGGAATAACTTCACCACCTACGGTAATAACTCCAGCCGCCCATATTGCTTCACGTAATTTAGCCATAATAGCTCCTAAAATATTATTTTCTGAATCTCATAATTGTTAGCTCAAAATGTACAAGCCCGATCTGACAGTAGTAGTCAATCGCTTCTTGCACTGGAAATAAACTGCCAGATATTGGCTCGATATTCTCGATGTCCGCATTATTTGCGAATCCCGGAATAAAAGTCGTAT
>JACNJG010000044.1 GCA_014382685.1 Candidatus Cloacimonadota bacterium | reverse complement strand
CCTTTATCGAGATGGAGTATTCTCGGATTATGTATATGTCCCATAATTGTGTAGTCGAAACCCTTCTCGAAGAGCTTCTTTGAGAATTCGATCAATCCCTTTTCCTGCTTTCTGAGAGTTTTCTGGGATTTGTTGAAATTGCGGCTGGATCGCGACATTAGTTTGCCGGTACTTAACCCGACATCCGGGTGAACCCAACTAAAAAGTCTATGAACAATTGGATTTCGCAGAATATTTTTTAACACATGATATTGCAGGTCGTTAGAAGTATATTCATCACCGTGTGACACATAAAATTTCTTTCCGGCACAGGTGAATACATACTCATTCATATAAACTTCAGCCCGCAGATTTACCTGAAAGAAATCCTTGAATACAAAGTCATGATTTCCTGCAACGTAGATAATCTGGGTGCCTTGTTCGATAAGAGTTTTCAACCTATGAAGAGTTTCAAAGAATGCCTTAGGAATAACCATTGAGTATTCGAACCACACATCAAAAAGATCCCCTGCAATAATGAGTTTGTCCGGTGGATCTGCAATAAGCGTATCAAGAAAGGAATAAAAAATATCAAGCTTCTCCTGTTCTTCTTTATCAACAAAGAAACGCTGGTGTAGGTCAGAAATACAGATTATTTTCATGATTTTCCTTTAGTGAGTAAGCACATAGTACACGATGTTGATGCCCATTTTAAATGCTTGCTCTCGAATATGTGGAGGATCTTTGTGAACTTCCGAGGAAGCCCATCCATCGCTGATATTGGTTTCATAAGTATATAAAACTATCAATCTGCCGTAATCATCAAATATTCCGAATGCTTGGGGTCTCTTTCCATCATGCTTGTGGATTTTGGGAAGTCCATTTGAGAATTTATAGAAACTATCAAAAAGTGGGAAAGTAGCCGGCAATTCCTGCAGCGTTTTTTCAGGAAATACTTTTGCTAATTCTCTGCGAAAATATTCATCTAAGCCATAGTCGTCATCGACATATAGGAATCCGCCTTTTTCAAGGTAATTCCGTAGATTTGTGCACTCTTCCTCAGAAAATGTGATATTACCATGCCCTGTTAAATATAGAAATGGATAATTTTGAATAGAATTATTTTTAAGCGAAACGATTGCTTGTTCGGATGATGCTTTGATCAATGTTCGAGTATTGATCTCATCACAGAGATTCGGAATAACTGAGGTGTCATTATACCAATCTCCGCCGCCGTCATATTGCACACGGGCAATCGTCAATTCCATTTCTCCTGAAAGGTAGAGAGGAATGATCAAGATAAGAATAAGCAGAAAGGATTTTACTTTTTTCATGAGATTTGCATGAAATGAAGAGTTATTTTCGATGTCAATATTCTTGACGTTTGAAGAACAATCTTTAAATTTTGTCCCACGTGGGTGATTAACTCAGAGGCTAGAGTGCTTCCCTTACAAGGAAGAAGTCGTAGGTTCGAATCCTACATCGCCCACCATTTTATTTATAGCCCTTTTTTAAGTGGCTTAATATACTTAAAGCCCGAATATCCAACAACCAACAA
Source organism: Candidatus Cloacimonadota bacterium (assembly GCA_014382685.1). Classification (GTDB taxonomy): domain Bacteria; phylum Cloacimonadota; class Cloacimonadia; order JGIOTU-2; family JGIOTU-2; genus Celaenobacter. The sequence goes on along the minus strand of JACNJG010000044.1, from coordinate 7,650 downwards.
GGAATGTCCAATATCCATTTATCTCTAAGTCTAGTCGGAGTGTATCATCCAGTTGGAGGATAAGTTTTGAAATCAATTCGCCTTCTTGGTATTTTAGAAGAAAGGTGATTACCTGATTTTATTTTAGGACAAGAATGTAACCGTATGAACAATAAGACGGTCCCGTAAATCAAACTTCTATTTATTTTTTTTACTTCATATTTGGATATTCCGTGTTGGACATTGGATATTATTTTCAACTTAAGTACTTAATTCTTCAAAGAGTCAATTATTATCACGATTTTATTCCGGCGGAAGTGCACGAGGATTCGTGTCAATTTTCTGGGTTTCCTGAAGACTTTTCTTTGTCTGCTGCACTCCAAGCTCTTCCAGTTTACGAAATCCGGGCACGACTCTGCTTGTGAACGAGCCAACTGCTTTATTATAATGTTTCACCGATGCATCAAGACTTGAGCCAACTCTATCAAGGTGCTCCTGAAAGGTGCAGATACGTTCATATAATTCGGTGCCTGTTTCTGCGATCTGTTTGGCATTTTCAGTTAATTTTTGCTGCTGCCAGCTCATAGCAACTGTGCGAAGAAGAGCAATGAAAGTCGTGGGTGTAGCAATTATGACTTTATTCTGAATGCCATCCTCGATAAGTTTGTTGTCGAGCTCAAGTGCGGCTGAGAAAAAGGACTCTCCGGGTAGGAAAAGAACTACAAAGTCGGGCGCATCTTCAAACTGTTTCCAGTAATTCTTTTTGGAGAGCTCATTCATATGATGACGAACAGCGCGCGAATAAGCTATCTTAGCAGCATCTCTTTTCTCTTCTGTCTCAGCTTCATATGCCTCCATAAAATATTTTGTTGGAGCTTTGGAATCTACTATAATACTTCGATGTCCCGGCAAGTAAACTATGAGGTCGGGTCGAAGCTGTCCATCCTCAGTTTGCACACTGACCTGTTCTGAGAAATCACAATATTCGGACATGCCGACCAGCTCGACAACTCTGCGAAGCTGGAGTTCTCCCCATTTCCCGCGTACTTCAGGTCGCTTGAGAGCGTTTTTCAGGCCTGCTGTTTCCTTCTTAAGATTTTCACTGGAGTTAGCTAGTTGTGTGATCTGCTCTTTCAGACTGCCGAGATCCTCTTTTCTGAGATTCTCAATGGTTTTTATCTCCCGATTATAGCGTTCAAGAGAAATTTTCAATGGTTCAAGCGTTTCTTCGATCGCCTGTTTACCGAATTCACTTTTTGTCTTTTCCAGCATGGTTTCCAGATTTTGCTTCGCCAGCTTCAAAAAAGTTTCATTATTGCTTTTCAGTGCATCGGATGAAAGGGCATTGAAGGTATCTCTAAGACTCTCAGTTGCCTGTTTGAGCAGCTCTTTTTGCTCAAGAATGTTCTTTTCTGTTTCCTCGACTTTTGTCTCAAGGCGTGCTCCTTCTTCCTTTTGCTTTTCAAGCTGCTCCCGCAATAAGGATATTGTCTCTTCCAGTTTTAATTTTTCCAGTTTGATCTCTTCGATATATTGAACATTTTGAAGGAGTTTTGTTTCAGCTATTACTTTCTCATTTTGCAGCTCGTCTGTCTGCCGGCTTTTTTTCTCTATCGAAGAAATTTTTTTCTGCAGAAAGAAATAGGTGATCAATATTCCTATGATCAAGCCAATAACGAGTGGAATTAAGGTATTTATCATACGCACATCCCGAAATTTATTTTTGCATATATGAAATATCTCAAAGTACAATAATTATGTCAAAATTTATGTAAATATTGACACGCTGAATCTGATATTCAAATAAAAAAATCACTTCGGAGGTGTTTGTGTCAGAAAAGAAAGAATACAAATTTGATTTTGATAGTGTGTTCAATCCGGAAGATTATATGTATTTTTATGGTGACGAACTCAATGATGAACGGACGAATAGGGAAGTAGCATTTCTTGTCGATGAAATGGAAATGAACAAGCCCATGTCTGTGCTTGATGTAGCCTGTGGATTTGGCAGACATTCAATAAAACTTGCAGAGCTTGGTCATCATGTTACGGGAATTGATTACATGGAGGGGTTCCTATCTCTTGCTCGTAAGCAGGCAGAAGAGAAGGGACTGAAGATTAATTTCATCAAGAAAGATATGCGGCAGGTTGAGTTTAACGAGGAGTTTGATCGAGCACTATTACTCTTTACAGCTTTTGGCTACTTCTCTGATGAGGAGAATCTCGAAGTCTTGAAAAAAATTTCCAAAGCACTTGTGCAGGGCGGATTATTCTGCTTTGATACCTTCAACCGGGATGCATTTCTAAAGGATTTTAAACAATATTTCGTTCATGAAATACGGCAGGATCTTATGATTGATCGTAACACTTTTGATCCAAAAACAGGCCGTTTGATCGACGAACGGATCATCATTAGAGATGGAAAAAGAAAAGATGTACCCTTTTCATTACGATTATATGATTACAATGAAATAGAAAAAATGATCGAGCAGGGGGGAATGAAGATAGATAAAGTTTATGGAGACTGGAAAAAATCACCATTTACTATGAATTCAAAAGGAATGAAGATCATCGCAAAGAAGCTATAAGCGAATTCTCTCATAAAAAAAACCCCGGACCGAAAGATCCGAGGTTTTCTTTTTATATATGTGAATAATTATTTCACGAGTATCATCTTTCTCACTTCATTGAAATTCTGATTTTCAAGTTTGTAGAAGTAGATACCGGTTGCCATATCAGAGATATCGATTTGAGCAGCTCCGTTTGTACCTTGGACTGTTTTAACGAATTCACCTTGAATGTTGTATATCTTAATAGTAGCGTCTTGGTTCATCACACTGCCCTTAAGATGATACTTTATCACAGTAGAGCCCTTGGCTGGATTCGGGAAGTTGCCGAGTATAGCGGTATGGTCATAATATGTATTATCATCAATCCCGACCTGCGGAAAACCTGTACCGAATACTTCGAGTCTTTTTAAAGTAAAAGGATCAACAGCAATAAGTATAGTACCATCATAGTTTTGTGCGTTTTGTGGAGCGAAGGTGAGATCGTAGGTCATGCTTTCACCCATATTGATCGAGTATAAAAGAGCATTTCTGCGTGGAGCAGTACCTGATTCTGCAACGGAGTAACAATCCGGAGTGGTTATTTGACCTGTTAAAGCTCCACTTCCAAGATTATAGATCGTGAATTGCATTGTGGAATCATGTCCAACTTCAACCAGCCCGAAATCGAGAGATGTGGGCGACAGATAGAATACCGGGAACGGCGAAAGAACAGGAGGGAATGTAATATAATCGATCCATGCACAGTCTTGCCCACCTGTCTGATAGTAGTCCTTATCATATATCCATTTGAATGTATGAGTACCTGCACCAACCGGGAATGACACCTCACCCCAGCTTACTTCACCAGCCCATTGAGCCTGTTGAGCACCATCAATATAGAATTGCAAATAATCATAGTTATTTTCTGAGGAAACTTTTCTCCAGAATGAGATATCGCCTGCATTAGTGTTTATAGTAAGAGAAAGCTCAGTAGTTGAGTTATTCCCAATAGCGCCGGATTTTGCACAATATGTTCCTTCATAGGGATTTGCCTCGTCGATAGTCCAATCGGCACTTCCGCCCATACTCCAGGAATAAGCAGTGAAATCACCAGTCTCGAAATCCTCGATGGAAAGTCCAACATACTCATAGAACATTTCTGTGGCACTGTAGTTACCACCGGTTATATTGAACTCAAGAGGAATGTTCGCACCGTTCGGAGCATTATTTGCAACAGTAATATTGAACATGGCTGACTTGGTCTGATCTGTATCAAAACTACCAAAGTCATAAGAACCAGTATTGATAGTAATAAAGCTATTATTGCACGTGAGGGTTCCGGTTGCATCAGGAGAAGTGGCGTGTCCGTCATTGGTTGCGTCAATAATAATGTTAACCGTTTCTCCCGGATCGAGACAACCATTGTTATTGCCTGTTGCATCATTGATAGTAAGTGCTCCAACAGTGAAATGAGGAGCATTGATGATGACTCCAAAAGAGGTATCCCATGTTTCTTTTACTCCGGGATCGCCCTCTACGTTTACATCGATAAGCACATAATGCTGGTCTTCCACGCTGTTTGAAACACTGAATTCATAAGCATCATCAATAGTAGATGATTGATCAGCTCCGATTGTGCCGAAGTTTTCCGTATTGTCTGAGAATGAGATATTAGAATCTGTGGTTGTGAGTATTGCGATCACGTTGTCTGCAGCTTGAATGCCAACATTTTTCAACGTTAAGCCAAGTAGAATGTCTTCGCCGTAGTCAATAACTCCATTGTTGTTAGCGCCCGAGTCGTTGATCGAATGATCTTCATAGATGATATATGGTCCGGAAGGTGGAATAACATTTACAATAACTTCATAACGATAGTAATTTTGTTTTACAACAGTAACAAGGATATTTGTCCCTGGAAGTTGTGATTCAATAGAAATAGGGGTTGGCATCAAACCATTACCAACGCCTGTGCCAATGATCTCTCCATCAACCGAAAGGCAGATATCAGATCCGGCATTTGCGGTAACATCAAAGGAAGTGATACCACTTAGAAGGGCAGCATCATGATTTACAGCAAGGTTTTGTGGCATCTCTGAGTACACTGTCAGGAAGGCATCTCCATGATGATGGAAGAGGTAGTAGGTTATTTGTTTATTGCCTGTATTGTAAGGCCAGCTTGAGCCCTCAAGGAAAATTTTACCAGCCGAGTTGCCTAAGCAGGGGTATATCCAGTCCGAATTAGAAGGAGCTGCACCATAAGCTGGCATAAACTCGGGCCACATTTGATCATACATACCCCAGACATAGGTGTCATTCACGAACGAGTATGAGATTTCTGAAGCAGCGATAATACCAAGTGCACGATGCTCATAACGATGCATTGCTTCTGCAAAACATTCTTGAGAAGCGTTATATTTTCCTGTTAAACAGTTGATGGAGAACACAAAGACAAGATCATCATTATACAATCCATTTAAGTCGCCAATATCATAATCTGGTTCACCCCAACCCGTAACACCGCCATGGTCACGATGCTGAAGCATAAAGGCGCCACTATTTATTGCATTGTTAACCATCGTGGCATTTCCTCCGGTAAATCCACCTAATTCCTGTGGAGTATTGGGTAAATATCCCAAACCGGAAGGACCAAAGTAATTCATTACAGTAGTTGTGTTAGTAGCAGTTGACCAAGGACCACTATTATAATTATATGCTGGAGATCCTAGTTCGTTTATCCTTACTGTTTGTTTTCCAAGTATATTATTCCAAAATCCACCGACAGTTTCCGAGCAAATTTGAAACCATCGATCATCTTGCCAACCAAGTGCTGTTACAGGATGATCATAAAAATTTGGATTTGTTGGAGGGGATGTTTCATTATCAAGAAATTTTGAGATAGTTATTTCAAGCTCAGATTCATTGCGGGCTGTAATACGCGCAAAATGCATGTCCGGCAAATCATCGCCATCAACATCAGCATAAATGTTGTCGGAAACACAACCGCTAAATGGAGGTGAGATAATACCTGTACCTGTCGCACCGCCTGTGCCATAGTCAGCCAGCAATAATACTGCTGAAGGAGCAAGATCCCAGGTGTTGTAAGCAGTATTGAAATAATTTTCTAATGCAGAGGTCGTGTTACCACCGATTTCAGAAAGGTTCACAACCTTTGTAATAATACCTTGTTTTTGACGGAAATTTTTTATTGAGTCCGCCCAAGCTATGAAATCTGGGTTATCAGGAACAACAATAATGTAATCGCATCCGTCATACTTTGAAGACGTGTAGGAATAATCTTTTTCAGGAATTGATTCATAGTTGAGAATTACTTGTCTGTACACAGGATCCCACCATTTACTGCGAAGTCTGTCTTCACCGAATTGCCCGTTGCCACCTACAAAATTCAAGTCGATCTGAATATCACGATACACGATCATTTCTTTGGTTACAGGATTATACTGGAATGGTGTAATGCCAATAATTACAACATCAACGCCACGAATTTGTCTTACTTCAGAAATCACAACCGGTTCTGCAGGGTAGAACTCATTTTTTGAGAAAATCTGCATGTCCTTATTGTAATCAAGAGGTCCATCTTCAGTATCAAGTGGAATTCGGGGAGCAGGGGCGATATCCATATTAGGAACAATTTCAGTACGATAATTAACAATATCAAAAGTAACGAATGCGCCTTCCGGAATTGCAATGTATCTGCTCATGCCGGGAAGGTCAGGTGCGCCTTCATTATTCGGAAGGAAAACTCCGGGAATGTGAATGCTTTGGAGAGTTTCACCATCGATTTCCTTATCAGAAGTAAAATATTCCTGAACGGAAAAATTCAGTGAAAGGTCAGAGGAATTTTGCCGTAAGATGCTGAAACCATGATTTCCCCAACTGTCATTATACTGCTTTGCATATGCAATTGAGGAGAAAAGCACAAGACAAAATACCATCAAAAGTGTAATCTTTTTCATCAAGATCCTCCATTGATTTGATTAGATTTTTTTATTTTTCATTTTTATTCAAATATTTTTGATTAAAAAATCAGGAGCACAAAACTATGTCAAGTTTATAAATGAGATAAATAAAAATTAGGGAAAAAGAAGTAGGTGTAAACATAAATATTTTACCACGGACTTGTAATATCGTATAGACCTGCATGAAAAATGTTATTTTCAGAAAATATAAAATATATGTAATATCGTCCTGCTTCAAAAGGAACTTGCTTAACATTACCCGTACCTTCTTGAGTCAGAAAGTAATATCCGGACTGACGGGCATTCTGTGGTAGCCAGAAAAGTCCATAATTGCCGGTTGGGATTGCTTTGAAGTTTGTCATCTCGTGAGGACCGAAATCATCAATAAAGGCAACAGAGTTGAACTCCCAGCTCTCTCCGATTTTCATTACTTTGAGTTTTTTCTCAGTACCGTTAAGCATAGTTATTTTAGGATTAAAACCGACATCGTCATCAAGAATGTAATAACTTATCTCACCATTCTGTTGTGCAATAATAGCATGGATTTTTCCACCTTCAACAGAGCAGTGGTAGGGAATATTTTCTTCATTCTTCCAGCGGATCCATTCCGTTTCTGAAGAGGGCTTATAATAAAGAAAATTTTCTTCAAGATAAGTTGTGTTGAGCAGGTGTGAAGTTTCGTGGGAAGGAAGATTTGTCATAGTAAAAACTGGCCTCGATGTTTCGCCAAGACGCACGTCAAAGGGTTCGTCATACAGGTTCACAAAAAATATCTTAGCATCCTTTATCCAGAGTGTAATAGGGGAAAGAAAATAATCATCTGTGTAATAATGGGTAGCGCAATACTTCCTCAATTCCTCAGTCGATGAAATTGTTGTATCTGCAACATTAACTTCGCGGGAAGTCATGGTGTTCTTTGTCAGATTAATATTAAAGCAGTAGTAATTTACTTCATCACCGCCGGATCCGAGAGGTCGTGCATAGAGATATTTGTTTGCTCCGATATTTGTGATGTAGCCGATATAGTAGGTGTCGCCAAAGTAATCCTCATTGTATGTAAGTATTTTTATGAAATATGAATAGGGATCGTTTTCAATAAATTCCACTTTTTGAACATCATAATCATCACCGGTTTCCCAGATGCC
>JACNJG010000045.1 GCA_014382685.1 Candidatus Cloacimonadota bacterium | reverse complement strand
GCTAATTAGAGATTCTTCTCCGCCAGCTGGCGGATCAGAATGACAACTATTTTTTTCATTTTCACCCATCTTTTTATAAAATTTCTGGATGATCCATAAGTAATTTCTCTCATCTCTTCCATTTCTTCCCTTTCATATTTCTTTCATAACATTTTTTACACTACATATTTTAATTCATATCTCGACTTTGAAAAATTTGGTTACGACAACCTCAAAGTGTTTTTACCATGAATAGGCACGGATTTTCTTTTCCCCATAATTCCTTAAATTCTTCCAGCGGAACAAATCCAACAGCTTCATAGAATTTTCTGGTTTTTGCATAACTTTTATCGGGATGAGATGAACTTAACGTTTTAACAGTAAGGAACTTAACTCCTTTATTTTTCAAATCCTTCTCGATAAATTTCAGCAGTTTGTTACCAATTCCCAGTCGATGATATTTTGATAGAATGCCACAAACATAGATCTCACTTGTTTGATGGAAATGTGAAATGATCGAGAAAAATCCCACTTCTTTACCAAACATATAAGCTGCATAGAAATCTGTATTTGCAACATTCGTAATGTACTTTTTATTTGCATCTTCCAAACCAAACCAGTTGGGAAGAGAAAGAATTACTTCTTCACAGATCCGACTGCGTTCTGTACAGTCATTTATCTTCATTATTTGCAGATTCATTTCCGCATTAAATTTTTACTGCCCTCTATTTCTCACATAAATATGCTTGATCCTCTTTCCTTCCACATCGCGTTCATCAATCTCGAAGTTCTTTTTCAATGATTTTATTAGAGGAGTTAGTTTAAGAAATCCATAGTTACGGGGATCGAAGTCTCTTCTTTTTTTAATGAGCAAGTTTCCAACATCACCCAAAAATGCCCAGCCATCATCGTCTGCAACATCGGAGATAGTAGAAGATATCAATCGAATTACCTTCGGTGTGATCTTATCCAAATCATGCTTTTTTACACTTGTATCTTCTTCAACTTTCGATTCTGTTTCCTTGGAAAGTGCTTTTAATATTTCAATATAAATGAATTTATCACAGGCAACAATAAAGGGTTCGGGGGTTTTCTTTTCACCGATACCAAAGACCTTCATTCCGGCTTCTCTCAATCGGGTTGCCAGACGGGTAAAATCACTATCGCTGGAAACAAGGCAGAAACCATCGACTTTTTCAGAATATAAAATATCCATTGCATCGATGATCATGGCTGCATCTGTGGCGTTTTTTCCGGTAGTATAGCCATATTGCTGAATGGGGATGATGGCATTTTCGAGAAGAATATTTTTCCATTTTGCGAGCGTGGGTTTCGTCCAATCTCCATATATTCTTTTGATCGTGGGGTTGCCATACTTAGCAATTTCTTCCATCATTTCTTTCACGTATGCGGAAGGGATGTTATCACCATCGATCAATACTGCGAGTTTTATATCTTTTTCCATATATGTCCTTAATATTCTAAGTTTTATCCACTTGTAATTCTTAATCGAAAATTCTAATTCCCTAATAGACTGTCAATTTTATCGCTTTACTCCAACCTAACTCAGATAAACCAAACCAAAAAAAATTCACCACCAGTCTTCGTTCCACTACGCCTTGGCAGGCAGAGAGCACAGAGAAAGATAAAAAATAATATATAAAAAAAATTGGGATGAAATAATTTCTTTAAATATTTGAATAAATGCCAAGCTGTGAAAATTGACACTGAAAATCATTCTGAGGTGTGTAAGTTTATTATCTTAAATTGAATATGGTACAAAAGAAAATACACATCGCATTAGCACTTTTTTCTGGCGGACTTGATAGTCTTCTCGCAGTTAAAGTCATTCAGGATCAAGGAATAAAAGTTATTCCCGTGTGCTTTGAGTCTCCATTTTTTTCCTGTAAAAAAGCGATACAATCTGCAAAACAATATAATCTGTACGTGAATGTCATTCCTCTGGAACAGGACTATCTTGAGATGATACAGAATCCCAAATATGGTTACGGAAAGAATTTCAATCCCTGTATAGACTGTCATGCTTTCATGTTCAGTAAGTTGGGAGATATGATGGAAAAGTTCAGTGCTGATTTTCTTATTTCGGGTGAAGTGCTTGGTCAGCGTCCAATGTCACAACAGCTTAATGGAATGAATGCTGTGGCAAAATTAAGCGGGTATAAAGACCTGATTGTACGACCGCTTTCTCAAAAACTGCTGCAGGACACCAAGCCGATTCGAGAAGGATGGGTTGATAAAGAATTACTGCTTGAACTGCGAGGAAGGAGTCGAACTCCACAGATAGAATTGGCAGAGAAATTTGGCATTATTGAATATCCCACACCGGCAGGCGGATGCCTTCTTACCGATCCGGGTTATTCTAAACGACTCACGGATCTCAAACAGCATGATATGTTTGCAAATGGATTTATAACTTTTCTGAATGTAGGTAGGCATTTTCGATTGGATGATTCAACAAAACTCATTATCGGGCGAAATCAGAATGATAATGAGTATATGGAAAAACTTATTGAGAATAGTGCAAAGCAAGGTAATATAGTGTTAAAAGCCAGAGATATACCCGGACCGATTGGGATTGTGCAATCGCGAGATGAAATTGTTTCGAAAGAAATATTGAAATTAGCAGCAGAAATTCTTGTGCGTTATCTCTCCAAAGTGAATGATGAAGCAGTTGTTCTTATACAATTTCCTGATGGTGAAGTGAAAGAAATTTTAGCAAAAAAACGAACTAACGGATTCGAAAGGAAAATGCTGTTAAATTAGCAATGGTACATCTCCTTCAAATTTTTCAATAATTTGTTTACCACAGAGAACACAGAGAATACACAGAGGGAGGTAAAGAACAAATAATAATTAAAAACTAAAAAAAATAAAATTAATTAGTATTTCTTTTTCATAAGCTGTCGAATTTATTCAATTATTAAATTTTGATTAAATCTAAAGAGATTGTTTTGACATTTGAGTTTTGGGATTTTATTTGTTCACCCTGTGGAATACGAAGTCCCGATTTTATCGGGATTCCACAGGGTAAATTGGAAATTAGGATTTAGAAATTAATATCGGTTTTGACCAACACAAAGATAGAATTATTATAACAAATCCAAATTTTCTCTCCTGCTAATAAATAGTTATTGTTTTTTCTCTGTGTACTCTGTGGTTGGTTATATTTTATTCAGATTTGAATTTTTTACACATCTCATAAAATAGGGGAATAGGGAATCCCATCACATTAAAATAACATCCTTCAATTTTATCTATGAATTGGCTTCCATATCCCTGAATGCCATAAGCGCCGGCTTTATCCATAGGTTCGCCGGTCGAGACGTATTCTCTAATATCACTGTTTGATAAATCTTTAAAATATACTTTTGTCTTTGCAATGTCAGAAAGCTGCGAGTCATGAAAAAGAATGGAAACGCCGGTTAATACTTCGTGGTATTTGCCTGAGAGCTTTTTTAAGATTTGAAATGCGTCCTCATCATTCTGAGGTTTGCCAATGATCTCATTGTTCAATACAACGATCGTGTCAGCACCTATAATTAGTGCATCTGTATGCGATTTTTGTATTTCTTCAGCTTTCTTTTTCGAGTAATGGAGTACAAATTCTTCCGGCTGCATTCCATTGAAATTTTCTTTTATATGAGATGGGATTTGCTCGAACTGCAAGCCGATCTGCTTTAGCAAAAACGCCCTCCGTGGAGAGCGCGATGCAAGAATAATATTCTCGTTCTTCAGTAAATTATGTAACATTTTTATTTATTTCATCGTATAATGTGTCTATCAAGGAAGAAATCTTATTAAGAATATCATCAAATGCACAGGTTATTTTTTCGCCTGTTTTACGGATCTTTATCTCGACCATTTCCTGTTCGAAATTCCTCTTGCCGACAATTATATGAATCGGGATTCCAATAAGGTCTGCATCTTTGAATTTGAATCCGGCTTTCTCATCCCTGTCATCGTAGAGTACATCAATGAACTCATCTTGCAGAAGTTCATACACATTATCGCAAAATTCTGTAATATCTTCATCTGAAGGTGATAGATTGATCAGTTCTACATCATAAGGAGAAATTGAGATAGGCCAGATGATTCCGTCCTTATCATGGAATTGTTCGATCGAAGCAGCCATCGTTCGCGTAATGCCAATGCCATAGCAGCCCATTTGATAGGGAATTGCACTACCATCTTCTGCATCGTATGTAGCTTCCATAGCTATGCTGTATTTGTCGCCAAGCTGGAATATCTGTCCTACTTCGATACCTCTAAATGAAGACATTGCTTTGCTACATTTTGGACATTTGTCGCCACTCTCTCCCTGAATGAAATCCTGCCATGCATCGATATGTGCATCACGTTCCAGATTTACATTTTTATAATGATAATCCTTCTGATCCGCACCGGTGACCATATTTCTCATACATTTCAGATTGATGTCTGCATAAAGTTTTATGTTCTTCTTCCCGACAGGACCGACAAAACCGGCGACCGAGTTAGCAAACTCCTCAATCTCAATTTCAGTTGCAAATTCGAGATTCACACATTGCAGGAAATTTGACACTTTAACGTGATTTATTTCTCTGTCGCCGCGAATGAGAATGGCGACAAAATTATTATCGGCTTTATATACGATCGTTTTGATAAGTTTTTTTGGAAGCACACCAAGGAAAGCGCTCACTTCTTCGACAGATTTTCTGTCAGGAGTATGCACTTTTTCGAGTTGCTTCATTTCTTCATTCTCATTGCAGTCCAGAGGAGCAATTTTGGCATTTTCCGCGGTTGAGGCATATCCGCATTCGCAGTGCAACACTTCAGACTCACCAGTTTCTGCAAGCACCATGAATTCATGGGATGAGGAACCGCCGATAGCACCAACATCTGCCTCTACGGCAACACTCTTCAAACCACATCGCGCAAAAATGCGTGAATATGCATTGTACATATCCTCATAGGTTTTTTTAAGCCCTTCCTTATCTTTATGAAAACTATAAGCATCTTTCATTATGAACTCGCGAGAACGCATTACACCAAAACGGGGACGTATCTCATCGCGGAATTTCGTCTGTATCTGATACAAATTTATCGGAAGTTTTTTATAAGACTTTATATCATACTTTGCAATAAGTGTGATGACTTCTTCGTGAGTAGGTCCCAGAGCAAATTCTCTATCATGACGGTCTGTCAGACGCATGAGTTCTGGTCCATACACAGCCCATCTGCCGGACATCTCCCACAATTCTCGTGGATGAAGCACAGGCATAAGGATTTCCTGACAGCCGATTGCATTGAGTTCTTCTCGGACGATAGTTTCAATATAATTTATAACTTTCTTTGCCAATGGCAGATATGAATAAATGCCCGAACCAAGTTTACGCAGCATTCCCGAACGTATCATCAAGGTATGGCTGGGAATCTCTGCTTCTGCAGGTTTCTCCTTAAGAGTAGGAATAAAAGCACGAGAAAATCGCATTAATGCCTCCGGAATGAATTTGTATTAAACTTTTTTTGTGGTGTGCGAGTGTCAAGAAAAGTATAAGAGAGCATTCCATTCATTCAAAAACTTGACATTTAATTCCCGAAGATTCAATTTTTTTTGTCCAAAAGTAGGTTACATGAAAAAGAGTTTTTATATAGCTGTAATTATTTTTCTTTTTGTTCCTCTCTATAACTTTGCCTTGAATACGGTGCGAGAAAGCAATACCCTTTTAATACAAGGTAATTTTGATAACTGCGAAATAAGTAATGAGAAGAGGAGAGTTCTTCAATTTTGCAGTATCACGATTTCGGACTATTCTTCAACAGCAGATCCGGGAAAAGCATTGTTGCCGCTCTATTCCCAATTGATATCACTTTCACCAAAAGGCAATTATATTCTTGAAAATATCAAATACGATTATGATGAAAAAGCAGTGGATATGGCTGTTCTACATTGTGGTTGGGAAGATGATGTTGAGAAGGATATGGATTTCTACAAAAGAGATGAATGGTATCCCAAAGAAGTTGTAAAGATTGGTTCACCGGTCATTATGCGCGGATACAGATTCTGCCAGATTTCTCTTGCACCTGTTCAGTACAATCCAGCAAAAAATATGATAAGAATTTTGAAAAATGTTGATGCAAAATTTTCATTGGATGCTTCGATCTCTGACAATCCTCTTAAAGATACAAAAAGCAGACCTTCATCATCGTTTTCTAAGATCGTTTCTGAGCATGTGTATGGAGCACAAAAGTCCGGCATTAATGATAATGGCAGTTATCTCATTATAACTCCTGACGACTGTGTGAGTACGCTGCAATCACTTGTGCAGTGGAAGAGAAAACTCGGACATGAAGTTACGCTTACACCTCTATCTGAAATCGGTGCATCACCAGATAATTATGACATCAAAAACTATATACAAAATGCTTATCTCTCGTGGGATGCACCTCCTGAATTTGTTATACTAGTTGGAGATGTTACAGGAAATTATATCCTTCCATCTTTTTATGTGCAGGGCTCTCTCACACCCTATGATGTGACAGATCATACCTACACATTATTGGATGGTACTGACTATTTCCCTGATATTTTTATAGGACGAATTTCCATTCAGAGTTTGATGGATCTCACCACCATAATCAGCAAAATAATCAATTATGAAAGCATGCTTATTCCCGGCGACTGGTATGATGAAGCGCTGATGATCTCATGTATTGATCCTGAGTATGGTATGTATACACATTTCATTACCAAGTTAAATATTCTCAACAAGCTCTATGATTTTGGTTTCGATCAGGTTGATACTTTTACCTATCCCATGAATGTTGGTATTCCTCAGCTTATTGATATGATCGATGGGGGATATTCTTTGATAAATTTCCGCGGTTTTGGCAGTCCTGAATACTGGAGCAATTCTTATGGATACCACCTTTTAAACAGTTGGGATATCCCATCATTGAATAATGGTTTCATGCTTCCCATGCTCACCAGTATGACCTGTGGCGGAGGTGATTTTGCATATTCCGATGCAGATCAATGCTTTGGTGAAATATGGATGAAGGAAGGTTCACCAAGCAATCCGAAAGGTTCGATAGGTTTTATCGGTCCAAGTGAATGGGATACAAAAACCCAGTGGAATAATTGCAATGATATGGGCATTTATCAGGGCATCACGCAGGAAGGACTCTATCGGTGCGGAGAGATGCTTTTGCGCGGGAAAATGGAATTGTATATGAACTTCCCGCATAACCACGCATGGGGAAATGCTTACAATTCAGACCAGTTCTACTTTTATGTGTATAATCTACTTGGAGACCCCGGATTGCAGGTCTGGACTGATGATCCCCAAAATATAACTTTGATCACAGAAAGCACTATTTCAGAGCAACAGAATTATATAGAAGCAGAAGTTGATGTTGAAGATGACAAATCCGATTTCATGGTTTCTCTCACAAGAGGTGACACACTCGTTACAAAAGGGCTTACCGATGCGAATGGAAACGTCACACTCTTTGCTGATTTTTCAGTTGGCTCTTATCAAATTACAGCTTCAAAATATGGCTATCTGACGGAAATAAACGATTTGAATGTTGATTCTTCCGATCAATTAGAACTGACAGATGTCACCTTTATTGATGATCCGGTCTCTGGAAATATTATTGAATATGAACTCACCTTCTATAATCCTGCATCTATCGCAGCTGATAATATTGTGATATACCTTTCATCAGAAAATGGAGTAATATCTGTTATTACAGACAGTATTTCAATCCCATCCATTCCATCAAACACAAGTCACACCTGTGAAAATCTATATCTTGAGATAAATGAAGTCTGGCAAAACGGAAAAACAGCGAGTTTAGATGTGCAGATAGCATCGAATCTCGGAGATCAGTCTCTTATGATTTCTGTAGAGATATTGAGTGCAGAGCTTGTTCTTTTGGATTTTCTAGTCCAAAATGCAGACACCTGTCTTATACAGAATCAGGAAAACAATGTTGTGATTGAGCTCACAAATACCGGCTCGGTAAGCACTAATATTTTTAATGCAACTCTTGTATGCACTAATGAGAAAGTTGTTGTCACGCAGGATGAGAGCATATATAATACAATTCCTGTAAATGGAACCGGCTCGAATTCTGTTCTATTCTCAGTTTTGCCTGATGAAGTTCTTACGGGAGAGATAGCACAATTTGAATTGGAGATCACTCAAAATGATTCCTTAGTACAATGTATTCAATTTTCAATTCCAATCGGCATCATTAGTGAAACGAGTCCTACTTTTTCTAATTACGGCTATTATGCAATTGAGAGCTCGGATACCGGTTTTTTCGCTGCACCTGTTTATGATTGGGTAGAGCTTAATCCAACAATGGGCGGACAGGGAATCCCTGTGTATGGCGATTATGTTTCGATTGACGGCTATACGAAAATACTCGATCTGCCTTTTAGTTTTACCTATTTCGGTGAATTCTACCAAACAATATCCATCTCATCGAGCGGGTGGATGTCCATGGGTGAGGAGATCATTTATCACAGGAACAGGACGATTCCCTCCGGCTGTGGACCTGCTGCTATGATTGCTCCATTCTGGGATAATCTGCAGAACGGTCAGATATTTGCATGGTTCGATGAGAGTGATCATCGATTTATCGTTGAATGGCAGGTATTCGAAAATTATTATGATCCGAGCGCAAAGGAAACCTTTGAGATCATTCTATATGATCCGGAATACTATCCTACTCCCAATGGGGATGGCGAGATTCTCTTCCAATACCAGACTATCTCCAATGTCGATCAAGATGAGAACTATGCCACTGTTGGTATTGAAAATTTTTCCCAAACCGATGGAGTGCTCCTAACCTATTCAAATATATATGCACCCACTGCTCACACACTTCAAAATGAAACTGCGATCCTGTTCACCATAAAAGAAGGTCCCGAAATTCCACTTCTCGAAGTCAGCCCGGAATTTCTTGAATTTAATATTCCTTCAGACACAACTGCAACAGGATATTTGACTATCACAAATACATCATCTTCTGAACTTACATACTGGCTGGAAACGTCTCATTTTTCTAGTGGCGAAAATCTCAAAGGCGGGAAGAGCATTCAGAATGATTTCATTATATGTACCACAATGTCCTATGTCAATGTTGTACCGATTGATATTCTCTGCTATTTATATCACGCAAGTCCGGACAATGAGCCGGTGTACGGTTTAAGTATGGATTTTCCTGATGGAGTTTATGTAAACAGTGCAATGGATATTGAATCTTTATATTACAATGGGCAGATAGGAAGTGGTGCTGAAATTTCGTGGGGATTTGGTAATGGATCTCCAATTTATAACTCAGGTGCTCATGGATATGAAATAAATATTACTATTGATGGAAGCGTGACAGGTCCAATTGAAGTAGATTGGTACATCGAAGGCGACGGCACTGGCGCTGCACCTCATACAATAGAGGGAACCATCACGCTACAGCCCTCAGCAAATTCCTACTTGTGGATGGACTATCCTGATGGTGGGGAAACGCTGGTGTACAGTACCACAGATACGATCCGCTGGATAACTTATGGCTCCATCGAGAATGTTTCGCTGTATTTGACTCGAGATAATTGTTCTACCTGGGAAGCAA
>JACNJG010000175.1 GCA_014382685.1 Candidatus Cloacimonadota bacterium | reverse complement strand
AATAAATCTTGCCAGAAATCACTTCAATTTCATTCGTGACCTCACATAAAAAGCATTGGTTGAAAATTAAAATTTGTGCAGGATGAACCTGTACCTACCGACAGTTGATGGTTAAATAAAAAATATGGAATACACGTTTCTCAAATTATGGTTTCAGGATAACAAAAAACACCTGATCGGCAGGACTGTTAGGGATGTGTATTGTAATAATTCTACCTATATTTTTGATCTTTCTTCAATACAATTTGTTGTTTCTATCAATGGGCAGAACCCACTTTGCTTTATAGCAGAAGATATGAAGCCCAACGAGAATAAGGATAATCCTCTTATGCTTTTGCTCAAGCAGCATCTAATAAAGAGCTCGGTAAAAAATGTAGAGATAAGAGGAAACGACAGAGTACTCATTCTCACTTTTGATAAAGAGTCATTTTATGGAGAAACATCATACTACAAACTTATCATTGAGTTGATCCCGAGATATGAGAACCTGATCCTCACACGGGTAGAAAAAGAGAGGGATGTCATTTTGGACTGCCATCGAAGGATACATGTTTCAGACAGTAAATTCAGACAATTGTATCCGGGAATTCCATACAATTCTCCGCCGGTAGTTGTAAAACCTTACATTTTTTCTGCGAACAAATCCCAATTCGAGGGCTTATTTCCAGGGGTGCTTCCTGATTCGTGGAAGGAATTTATCACCAATTTCAGCAATGCACCGAAATTCTTGAAATATATTTTCAAATCTGGAATGAAAGCCGGTGAAATGTTTGAATTCATAAACATAATTCGCACCACCTGTGAACATTGGTCAGAGAAAAGCAATATATTTTATGAAACAAAGAAAAAATATCTTAGCATTTTTAAAGCTGATGACTGCCTTGAAATGAAGTCCGTGAATGATGCCTTTGCCTATATGTATGAGCATGAGATAGTGCAGAATAGATTCCAACAAATAAAGGATAGAACTATACATTCTCATGAACTCAAAAAGAAAAAACTGCTTCGAACTATCTCTCAGCAGAAAAAAGACCTCGATGAATTGAAGGATGCTGAACACTGGCAGAAAATGGGTGAACTCCTGAAGATCAATCTTCATAAGATCAAGCATAGGATGAAAGAGATCGTGGTTACGGATTATTTTGAGGATGGAAATCCCGATATTGTGATCCCTTTAAAAACAGACTGGACTCCACAGCAAAACATGGCGCACTATTTCAAAAAGTATAAAAAAACACAATCAGGCAAAAAGAAGCTCGTCAAGAATATTGCATCTAATGAAAAGAAGCTGGAGAAACTTGAAAAACAAATTGCGGAAATCGATGCATGCGAGAGTGTAAAAGCTCTTGAGCCCATGCTTAATGAAAAGGAATCGGGCTCTAAAAAGCAGAAGAAAGCTGCTCCTTTTAGAAAATTTACTATTTCCGTCGAAGGCAGGCAGTGGGATATTTTTGTGGGACGCTCCGGCAAAGAAAATGATGAATTGACCCTTCATTTTGCCAAACCCAATGACTGGTTTTTTCATACGAGAGTGTATCACGGGTCACATATAATTATAAAAAATCCAACCAAACTCGAACATCTTCCTGAACGCCTCAGAGAAATAGCAGCAGGCATCGCAGCATATTATAGTAAGGCAAAGCACTCCACAAAAGTGCCTGTGGATTTTACATTGGTACGGCATGTAACAAAACCCAGGAAAAGTGCTCCCGGGTTTGTTGTGTATAAAATTCACAAAACAGTATTCGTGGACCCGATCGATCCAAGAACTATGCAGTTATGATCTAATCTTCTATTTCATTATCCTCAGAGATGTCATGAAAGGTGAGGAGTGGTAATGCTGTGTGATAGAAGACCTTTTTCGTCATGCTCGGATGGAATAATTTGGATAGCAAACCACGCTTGTGATGAAGCAGTGCAACGAGATTGATCTCTTTATCTTTGATATATTCCTCGACTGCCTTGAGCACATCCTTATCCTGAACGACTTCAAAGAACATTGTGCCCTTCTTGAATTCTTCTTCAAAATGCTCCTTCAGGTAATCCATAAGCATATTGTCAATAAGGTCTTTGTTTGAATGCTCCACATGCAGGCAGTGGATATTCACCTTGAAGGGCTTAAGTATTTCAACAAGATTTTCAACAGCAGATATATCCGACTCGTCAAAATCAGTGATATAGAGCACATTTCGGATCTTTGCATATTCTATATTCTCGGGTATTGAGAGCACAGGTATCG
The DNA here is from genome assembly GCA_014382685.1 of Candidatus Cloacimonadota bacterium. Classification (GTDB taxonomy): domain Bacteria; phylum Cloacimonadota; class Cloacimonadia; order JGIOTU-2; family JGIOTU-2; genus Celaenobacter. Next base: position 7,393 of record JACNJG010000175.1, on the reverse strand, counting down.
GTGCATGTTCCATAATTTTGAGTGCAATACTTCCCAGTATTTTGTCTGATTTATGTCCCCGCCCCGAGGAACTCATGATGACCATGTCGGGGTGATATGTATCACAGATATCGAGGATCTCATATTCTGCCATACCATTCGTGGCTTTTGTTTTGAGCTGTATGTTTTTTATTCCCTCATCCTCGAGTATTTTATCAAGTTTATCTTTCAGACGTTTCAAGCCGGTTTTTGCTGCTTTTTCAATACTATCCATGATCTCGGGAGTGATGAGCGTTGAGCTGTCCACCACATCATCGGTCATATCTGCCGATGCAATGGGATACATATAAGCATGGTACAGCATAATCTCTGTTTCTTCCTTTTCGGCAAGATGAATGGCATAATTACATGCGCATTCTGTATTTTCTGAAAAATCTACGGGCACAACTAATTTTTTCATAAGTACCTCTCTAACTGTTTATTTCTTGAATAATTTAATTTTAAAATTCTTACCCTTAATTCCTTCGGGTGCAAAATACCAAAAGCTTTCGTTATGAATATTATATGAAACACACCTCCCCCGATAAATCGGGTACTCCTCTCAAGAGGAGATTTCCTCTGCCTGCCAAGGCGTCCTGTCAAGTCGTAATGAAATGGAGACTGAAGTGGAACGGAGGCTGGTATTCTCTGTGGTTTTATCTTTTTGATTTTGGTTTATCCTAATTGTTCACTTAACTTTATAATTCCTATATTTTGGCAAAATAATTTCATCCAATTCTGTGATGCCTTTTGTAGATAGGATTCACACGGTTATAATTTATAATCAACATTTTTATTCGTGTTGTTTCGTGTTATTTCGTGGTTTCATCTTTTTGGCGTTAGGTTTTTAAAAGGTAAATAGGTCATAAAATCAGCATGATGGATTATGAGACCTTCTGTTGTCCGCGTGAAAGAATCTCCTTCTTTGGAATGAACTGCGATCACGTGGCATACTTCGTCCGGCACCTCACATGCCTGTGCAAGAGATACGCCGGTAAAGGCATGACGAATAAGCTGACCGGATTTGCTGAACTTGATCGTATCACCATCTTTTTCATATTCAAGGAGTTTGCCGACATCAGCGAGTATCGCACCTGCAACAACGACATCGAGATCGATGGGAAGCTCATCGCCAAAGAATTTCTGCATTATCTTAGCTGATTCATAAGCAACGTGAACCACTGCCCGTTTGTGTGCCATGAAGCTTACTTTGCAGTCTTCAACAAGAAGTGTAAAAGGAATCCTTTGGAGGTCTTCGGGTGTCAGCACACTTTTTTGGAATGCCAGTTCCCATGTTGCCGCGATCTTTTCACGCAGATCTTCATTTTCAATCCAACCCAGCTCGGGCCAGAGTTCTTTAATTTCTTTTTCCATGTTTTTTTACCTTTAATTTGGTTTCTATTAATGTTTTATGCGGTAATCGAAGAAGGTTTGCGATCTTGTGGGCAAGATAATCTTCATGAGCATCCAGCTTTTCATCAGCATAAATGATCTTCCAGAGATTTTCAAGGACCTTCGTCTTCTCTTCATCGGAAAAATTTTGATTTATCAGATTGGTGAACTGCCATAGATCGATGCTTTCATCGAGGGTGTGTTCGGACTTTTCTATAAGTGTTTGAACTTCTTCTTCAGATAAAGAGAATTCTTTTTTCAGGATGCTTATAATAGTTTTTCGCTCCTGATCTGAAAAGTGCTCATCACTGTTTGAGATTTCCAGAAAGAGCGCACAGGTAGCGATCTGGATTTTCTTTTCCGGAGATTCTTTATCAACCAGTTCGCCAGAATCGGTATTCTGAAATAAATTCTTTAAATTAAACATGTCACTTCTTTAAAGACGCCATTCGTTCTGTAAAGATTTTGTTGGTCGGATCGATCTTGCCGGCATTCCCATAAGCTTCTCTTGCCTTCTCAAGAAGGTCCTGCTCTTTATAAATATCACCGAGAAGAATATACTGATCGAAATTAAATCCATTCAGATTGATCGCCTTATCCAGGGCATCACCTGCCTCTGTATATTTTTCAAGATGATAGAGCGCATTTGCTTTGAGGTAATAAAAAAACCATATAGGATTTGATTCAAGTGCCTTATTTGCTTGTTCGAGCGCTTGTGCATAATTTCCATCTTCGATAAGAAAATCAATAGTATATTTCATTGGAGAAATATAATTAGACGAAATTGCTAATGCTCTATCAAAATAAATTTCTGCTGAATATTTCTCATCTTTTTGATGATAGATACGCCCAAGATAGAATTGTGGCGGTGCGTAGTTGCTTGCGAGCATGGAAGCTTTTGTGTATTGTTGTTCTGCTTCTGCGAGGTTTCCTTCTTTTTCGTACATGAGCCCCTTGTTGATGGCTTCTATAACGGTGTCGGAGATTTCGTCATTTGTAGCAAGATAGGAGAGATATTGAAGTTCAAGAAGGTCAAGTAGCTGCTCATCAGTGCATTTTATGAATGAGTCTGAGATGTTCTGTGCAAAGCCATCTACGTTTTTCGAGCCAAGTGCGTTGAAAGCGCTGATTATTCCATAATAGGGTTGTTTTTCGGTCATGAGCTGGTTTTCAAGGTTGAGCATTGCACTGTCACCCAGCACGTAATGATCTCTTTCTATTATAATATTGAGCAAATTGATTGCTGCCAGGAAATCATCAAGCCATTCCAGAAGTGCGAGCCGATCTTTCTGTTCAGGAAAGAAGTCAATGATGCTGGCATCTATCTGGTGAAGACTGTCAATGGTGTGTATGCTGTCGGTATAGCAGAGCATTCTGGTCAGCAGATCGATGTAAAAAGCAAAGCGATTATCAGTGTAGTGTCCCGTCTCAAAAATAGAGAGTTTTTTAAGTTTGAATTCATCTGTATATTTTTGCAGAAGATCACCGGATTCGGTCACGATCTGTAAAAATTTTTCTTTGAGAGTATTGCTTTCGCTGGTCTGTGAATAATTAAAATATATAAGAAAACTATCCTGTGCAGCGGCTGTCTCTGCATGGAGATCTTCCAGTTGGGCAAGATTCTCCTCATTGATAGATCTCATGAGTTCTAATTTCAACATGTTAAATTCGGGTTGCTTTGTATCAATAGTGGTTTTTACATCTTTCTTAAGTATTTGCATAACCAACCGATGAAAGGAAAGCCCTTCAACTTCCGGCTTATTGCTCAAGAAATACTTGAGTACGGTAAAGGACTTAATGTACTTTTTTTCATCTGCAAGTTCAGCACCCAGAGTATAACATTGGCTATATGTTTCGTAATTTGGCCAGAAATTTTCGGGAAGTGTGAGGGGCTGAGAGTTTTCTAATTCGTTAGAGAATGAAAAGGGCATCGCCAGCACAAATTCACTCTTGGGATATGCTGCAATAACCTCAAAGAGCTTGTTGTTAGTATTATATTTCGGGATAATATTTTGCTGATGAATAGTGTTGCCATTCTGTTTTATGTGTATGAATGCAATGTCATCTTCGAGGTCTTTTTCTTTGAATACCCAAGTGCCCATCGGCTGATAGCGGAAGTAAAGTGTATCGACCTTGTGAAATTCCTCCACATTAAATGATTCCAAACCTTCTATATTACAAAGATGAATTGATATTATCTTTTCTTTGGAAGGCGGAAAGGTTTTCTTCTCTTTATACAAGAGATTTGTTTCCTGTGCAAAAAGAGCACATACACAAAAAACGAAAATGAAAAACAAAGCAATTATTTTTTTCATAGAGCCACCAAGTTGGATGTGTATGAAAGCTTTAATTTGGTAAATTAGATGTCAATTTTTATATTTCCTGATCGATCAAATTCTCGACATATTCTGCAATTGCAAGGCAGCAAGTAAGCCCGGGAGATTCAATACCGATCAAATTTATGAAATTTGGAAATCCTTTGTCACTTTCATTTTCAATAACAAAATCTCGAAAACCTTCACCTTTTTTCTGAAGTTTAGGACGAATGCCGGAATCATCCTGCCACATCTCATCAAAATCGATATCAAGATACTCGGATACAGATTCATGGAATTCCTTATGATAGGTTTCGTCCATGCTGTAATCCAGCTCATCCACATAATAGGCATTCGGACCAAAGGAGAGTTCGCCATTAAGGTTGATGCGTATATGTATTCCAAGAGAAATTCCAGTTGGATCGGGAACAGGATAAACAAGATGCTCGATATTTTTATATTTTGTTGTTTTATAATATTCACCTTTGCAAAGATGGATCGTGTAATTATGTTTTTCAGCGTGGATTCCAACCATTTCGGATACTTTATCAGCACAAAGCCCGGCAGCATTGATGACAATGGGGGATTTCACTTTGAAACCATCACTAAAGGTAATGATATATCCCTCATCAGTTTTTTCGATGCTAACAACTTCAGTGTTATAAGATATCATAGCTCCATTCTCTTCAGCCATAAAATCGAGCTTTTTCATCACATTGTGTGTGTCCATGATACCGGTTGACGGAACCCAGAGCGCCCCCTTTGTTTTGAAAAGCGGTTCAAGTTCTTTAACTTTTTCTTCAGAGAGTATTTCCAATCCCTTCACGCCATTTTTTGTACCATTCTCAAGAAGCTCCCGGAGTATTGGAATTTCTTCATCTTTGGTTGCGATGACAAATTTTCCGCATTTCCTGTGACCGATATCATGCTCTTTCAAAAAGGAGTAGAGCATCTCGTTGCCCTTCACGCAGAGTTTTGCTTTCAGAGAATCCTGCGGATAGTAAATTCCGGAATGCATGACTTCGCTGTTCCTGCTTGAAGTATGTCTTCCAAAGGATGGCTCTTTTTCTGCTACAATAACGCAGTCATATTTCTTCGAGAACCGCTCTGCAATTGCCAACCCGACAATACCTGCTCCAATAATGAGTACTTCAACTTCTTCCATCTTGCTCCTTAAGTAGGATTAATTTGTTTTCCTTTGAGTGTCCAACCAGTTGCGTCAATAATTTCAATATCAACAAATGTACCAATTAGTTTCTTGTCGCCCGGGAATACTGCAATTTTATTATCTCTTGTTCTGCCGGAGAGTTCTTTATCACTTTTTTTGCTGGTGTGCTCGACGTAAACTTGAACAGTTCGACCGATCTGTTCTTGATATTTCTCAAAGGTGATCTGCTCCTGTAATTCAATAAGTTTTTGCAATCTTGACAATCTCGTTTTCTCAGGGATTTGTTCTGCATAGGAAGCTGCCGCAGTGCCTTCTCGATGCGAGTATTTGAAAGTAAAGGCATAGTCAAATCGAATCTGTTTCATGAGGTTATAGGTTTGGAGGAAATCTTCCTCGGTTTCTCCGGGGAAGCCGACCATCACATCGGTCGTGATGGCAATATTGGGTATTGCATCTTGTAATTTATGGATGATACTGAGATATTTTTCTGATGTATAATTGCGGTTCATTTTTTCTAATATTCTATCCGAGCCGGACTGCATGGGCAGATGAAGATGTTCACAGAGTTTAGGTTCTGCTGCCATAACCTCAATAACCTTATCAGAAATATCTTTTGGATGAGACGTGACGAAACGCAGACGCTCAATGGTAGAAATTTGTGATGCATATTTTAACAATTCGGGGAAAGTGTATTCGCTGTCATTATAGGAATTTACATTTTGTCCGAGCAGGGTCACATCTTTGAATCCTTCATTGCCTACATTTTCAATTTCGTGAAGGATTTCTTTGTGATTTCGGGAGCGTTCCCGTCCGCGTACATAAGGGACAATACAGTATGAGCAGAAATTATTGCAGCCCCGCATAATGGTCACAAAGGTATTTACACCATTATTTCTCACAGGATAAATATTTTCGTAGTTTTCTATATTGTTCTGAACATCGGCAAATAAGTGCTCTTTCCTTTTCATACAGGAAGTGATAATTTTGGGAAGTTGTCTGTACTGATCAGTTCCCACAACAAAATCAAGACTCTTAATTTCTTCAAGAAGCTTTTTACCTTTTCGCTGGGCAACGCAGCCGATCAAACCGATGAGCATATTCGGGTTTTGTTTTTTTCTCTTTGATTCTGCAGTGATCCTTCCCAGCACTCTGTCCTCAGCATGTTGGCGTACTGTGCAGCTATTGAAGATTATTATGTCTGCCTCATCAATAGTATTTACTTTTTGGTAACCCGCATCGGAGAGAATGCCTGCAACAAGTTCGCTGTCCGCCACATTCATCTGGCAGCCGTAGGTTCGGATGTAGAATTTATTGGATTTCATTTTATCCACCAGCTGGCATAAGTTGATTTTGGAATCGAAGTATTGAGTATTTCAAATTATGTTTGTCAATTGCTCTTAATGATAATATCTCGTATTGAATTGATCTTTTTTTCAGAAAGAACAGGTAAAAGTGATTTGCATTTTATTAAAAATTTTGGCGCTGTTAAAATCAAGTTGTTATAAAATTCCTGATTCACTTGCGGGTCAGTATAATATTGTGTATCGATTCTTTCATTCATTGCAGTTTCTATGAATTCAAGTTCTTCCTTCATAAAATACTCAGTAAGATATTCTTGAGCAAATACAATTGTACATTTATGTATTTCTGATCTCACTCCAATTTTTTGCAAGACAGCATAGAGAGAAAAATACATGGTGTAATAAGCAGTTGAGATTTTCCAGCTAACATTACTTATTTCACTCATGGTTGCTAAAGATTCTTCACCTTTTTTTATGTACGCTTGAGCAAGGTTGGAATTGGGATTAATTAATTTCAAACCTCTTTTTTGCTTAAAGCACCACGCGATAACGGTCATAAAATCCTTTCAATAAATTGATCTGGTTGTGTGATAACCACATGATTTTGGATAATTTCTTTCAACAGAAAATCATCATACTTTTTCTCCTCAAACGTACTAATGGAAAAGTTCTTTATGTTTAATGAGATATTATATATTTTTGATACTTTAAGAATTTCAGTTTTGTTAAATTCACCTATTATACACAAATCTAAATCAGATTCTTCGTCTTGTTCTTCTTTAGCATAACTGCCGAAGATTAGACTAATTCCTTTAATATGCGGAGTAATTTTTTCAACAATTTCTTTAATTAACAAATTATTCTGAAGAAAAATAATTTTTTTATATTGTTCAGTTAAAGTAAGGTAATCATGCGCAAGTTGATTTTTTTGCAGTGTGAAAACTCGTATATTACCTTTGATGTTTGATGTTAATATTCCTTTTCGCTCCAGGTCATCAAGAATTCTCTTTGCAGTACGAACTCCAATATTGAGAGTATTATAAACCTCGCGTATATAGTATTCTTTGAAATACCCATTTGTAAATAGCGATAGGACTATTAAATGATTTTCAGTAATATTTAATCTCAAAGCCGTTTCCATAATGAAACAAATGTGTCAAATATGAAACAATCTGTCAATTATTTCTATATTCGATCTT
>JACNJG010000094.1 GCA_014382685.1 Candidatus Cloacimonadota bacterium | reverse complement strand
TACCCCCAAACTCTTGACAAATAATTCTAACCAAAATGGAAATCCACGAAAGAACTTCAACGGAGTAATCATGAAAACCTATTTGATAACCGGCGGATGCGGTTTTATCGGTTCACATTTTATTCGATATGTGCTTGAAAACAGCAATTCCTCTTCCATACTGAATCTTGACGCACTGACCTATGCAGGAAATCCATTGAATGTTATAGATATCGAGAAGAACTATCCTGACCGCTACACTTTCATAAAGGGTAATATCACTGATAAAAAGTTGGTTAAAAAGATATTCAGGGAAAGCCAGATCGATTATGTCGTTCACTTCGCAGCAGAATCACATGTTGACCGCTCGTTTGACGATCCGATGCATTTCATGAAAACAAATGTACTCGGCACAACTGTTCTGCTCAATGCAGCAAAAGAATTCTGGCAAAGAGATGAATGGAATTCCAATAGATTTCTCCATATTTCCACTGATGAAGTTTATGGTTCATTATCGCTTGGAGAAGATGCTAAATTTACTGAAAACTCTCCCTTGAAGCCACGCTCACCATACGCAGCATCCAAGGCAGCAGCAGATCTTCTTGCCCAATCATATTTTGAGTCATTCAAATTCCCCGTTATCATAACCCGATGCTCAAACAATTTCGGTACTTATCAATATCCTGAAAAACTCATCCCTCTTATGATACTCAATATAAAAAATGAGAAAGCTCTGCCGATCTACGGAAACGGATTGAATGTACGGGATTGGATATACGTTGGAGATCATTGCAAAGCATTACTCGAAGTGTTTGATAAAGGACAAGTTGGAGAAATATATAATATCAGCGGAGAGCAAGAGTACGATAATATTACACTTGTGAATATGATCTGCGAAATTGTTGCTTCACTTACAAATAAAAAAAAGGATCATTTCAAAAAAAATATCACATTCATAAAAGATAGACCCGGTCATGATCTGCGCTACACGATGGATTGCTCAAAAATGCAAAGCGAAACGGGATGGAAACCATCTCATAATTTTATGAAGGATCTAACACGTACTGTAGAATGGTATCTGACGCATAACGAGTGGGTACGATCATGCGAACTCAGCTTGCAAAAATGGATGATAGCTCATTATGATATTTAAGATTTGACAGACTCCTTAAACAACATACCTTGAATTACTGACATGAAAGATATTACACTGAGTGCGATAAAAAAATCCTTTGGCGGATTCGAAGTTCTCCAAAATGTTTCCCTTGATCTCATTCGAGGTGAAAAGGTTGGTCTTATCGGCAGGAATGGAAGCGGTAAGACCACGATCTTCCGACTGATAACCGGTGCTGAAGAGCCGGATTCAGGTGCGATCAGTGTTGCAAAAGGTGCTACTATTGGCTACATCGAGCAAATTCCGGATTATCCCGAAGGTACTGAAGTTATCGAAGTCCTCAAGCAATCCTGCCAGCATATTTATGACCTGCATGATGAGCTTCGAGTTTTCGAACATCGCATCTCCGGCATGGAGGATAAGAGTGCTCAGGCAAAACTGATCTCCAAATATGAAAAATTACTGATGCGATTTGAGCATCTTGAAGGTTACGATATTGATGTCAAACTGGAAAAAGTATGCACTGGTCTGAAGATCACTGGACAAATGCTTCATCGGGATTACAATTCATTAAGCGGCGGAGAAAAGACAAGGGTAATGCTCGGGCAGATATTTCTTAATCATCCTGACATTCTACTGCTGGACGAGCCCACAAACCACCTTGATATCGAGTCGATCGAATGGCTTGAAGAATTTATTTCCCAGTATAAAGGAAGTGCTATTATCGTTGCCCACGACCGTTATTTTCTAAATGCAACAGTTTCAAAGGTAATAGAACTGGAAAACGGTAAAACAAAAACTTACAAAGGCAATTATTCAAAATATATCGAACTGCGTGAAGAAGAGATCCAGCGCCAGTTCTCTGCGTACAAAAATCAGCAAAAGAAAGTCGAGGCAATGGAAGAAGCAATCAAGCGATTCCGGGATTGGGGAACCAGAACAGACAATCCGGATATGTTCAAAAAAGCAGTGAACATGGAACGCCGGCTCGAGCGGCTTGAAAGAGTGGACAGACCAACTGAAGCCAAAAAAATGGGGATCGATCTCTCGTGTGCACAACGCTCAGGTAAGGATGTGATAAAACTCAACGAAATATCAAAATCCTATGACAAACTTGTATTATTAGACTCAATTGATCTTTTTATATATTATCAGGAACATATTTGTATTTTGGGGAAAAACGGCACAGGAAAGACGACAATTTTCAAGATCATTCAGGACGAGCTTAAGCCCGATAGCGGAGAGGTGAAATTGGGCTCCAGATTGAATATCGGCTATCTTGAGCAGGAAGTGCATTTTGAGAATGAGAATGAATCTGTGCTCGATGCATACCGCAGAATGTTCCCCATGCAGGAAGATAGGGCTCGAACTTCTTTGGCTCGTTTTCTATTTTTTGGAAATGATGTGTTTAAGAGATTGGGAGATCTATCCGGCGGTGAGAAAGTTCGGTTCCAACTTTGTGTGCTGATGAAGAAAAACCCCAACCTGCTGCTTCTCGACGAGCCCACAAATCACCTTGATATCGATTCTATGGAAATGCTCGAGGAAGCTCTGTTCAATTATAAAGGCACCATTCTCTTCATCTCTCATGACCGATATTTTATCAATAAGATAGCCCATAAAGTGATCGAGCTTGAGCATCATAAACTACATGAATATATTGGTAATTATGATTTTTACAGAGCAAAGAAACTTCGCAGATCACAAGAAAAGACAAAGAAAATAATTACTAAGAAAAAACCTATCTCTCAGCTGGACCATTTGTCGCGAAGAAAGTCTGCAAACAAAGAAAAAAGCAGATTGAGACGGCTTCAGGAAATCGAAAATGAAGTAGATGAAATCGAAGTCCAAGCCATACAAACCGAAAAAGATATTGATGCGTATGGCAAAGATTATCAAAAATTGCTCGAACTATATGAGCAGAGAAAATTATTACAGGATAAATTAGATAACCTGTTAAAAGAATGGGCAAACCTGGACACCCTTCAGCAGGCAGATTAAGGAGCTATTATGCCGATCATTACACTTGAAAATGCAGGAGAATTATCAAAAGAGAAAAAAGAACTTTTGATTAAAAGATTGACAGAGGTTGTTGCTGAAATTACTGGCAAACCCGAAAAATATATCTATGTTCGAATCGATGAAGTTCCCCGTGAGAACTTTGGAATCGGTGGAAAGAGCTTATCATAAATGAAATTTTATAATTTAAAAATAATAGTAATTTAGAATATTATGTTTTCAGACTCAGGACTTTTTTCTTACGCCTTGCTCCCCTTTTTGATATTCATATCACGTGTATTTGATGTGTCTCTCGGAACACTTCGCATTATTTTCGTTAATAGAGGTATGAAATACCTTGCTCCCATTATTGGGTTTTTTGAAGTACTTATCTGGCTGATCGTCATCGGGCAAGTCATGCAAAATCTTACAAATGTCACGAACTATATTGCTTATGCAGGCGGATTTGCAATGGGAAATTTTGTAGGAATTTTTCTCGAACAAAAGCTTGCAATGGGCATAGTACTACTCAGAATAATCACCATGAAGAATGCAAGGGAACTCATTGCCCATTTCCGTGGACTGGGCTACCGTGTCACAAATGTACCTGCTACAGCAAATGACGGCAAAGTGGAGATCATATTTCTTCCTGTAAAAAGGAAAGATATCCGAAATGTTATTGCTGCCATCAAAAAGTACAATGAGAATGCACTTTATACTTTTGAGGATGTGCGCGCACTAAGCGAATGGGCGATACCCAAAAAAGAAAGATATCAAATGTTTCCAAAACTCAAAGCATACCCCCGTTTATTCAAATTTAAAAGAAAAGGTAAGTAATGTCCATGCAGAAATATAAAGCCCTTATCTTCGATCTTGGAAATGTAATTATTGATATTTCACCTAAAAATGCATGCGACTACTGGGCTGAAATTCGTCATAGAAAACCAGAGGATTTATATGTCGCCTTCCCCTTTGATGAAACTTATGTAAAATTTGAAAGGGGTGAGATCACACCCGAGATCTTTAGAAAACATGTCGTAAAATGCCTGAGTATAACACTTTCCCTAAAAGAGTTCGATGAAGGATGGAGTAGGATCTTGATCCAGTTACGTGGGAATATTGCAGAGTTTTTGCAGAGTCTCAAAGAGTCGTATAGAATTGTCGCCCTTTCCAATACTAATGAAATTCACGTGCCAATGTGGCAGGAAATGTGCACTCCTATTCTCCCCTATTTCGAAAAGATATTTTCATCAAATGAAATCGGTTTCCGCAAACCCGAGACAGACTCTTTCCAATGCGTTTTGGATTATTTACAGATACATCCAAATGAAGCAGTATTTTTGGATGATAATTACGAGAATATTCTTGCTGCGGAAAAGATTGGAATGAAAGTAATTCATGTTGAAAGTTACGACCAAATGGTGAATGAACTTGAAAATATCGGAATTATGTGATCAGGATCAGTTGTATATCACAGACATTAGTAATGACTGCAATTATTTTTAGTAATTAATAGTAATTGAATTTTCATCCATTTTATAACCCATATATTATTTTTTTCTTAAATAAATTGGTGGCGAAAAGAAGAACCCAAGTAATCTATAAGAATTTATGGATTTATAGTAGTTTTTATAGAAATGCAAATAAACTGTAAAATCTGACATAAATTAATTGACACAAACATGTTTTGACTGGAATCTTGCATCATATTTGTAATATTTTAAATTAGTGGAGATAATATGATATTGAAATTTAAAATAAAAAATCATCTTTCTTTTAAAAATGAAGTGGTATTAGATTTTGTTGCAACTAAGAAAGATAAGCACTTTAACTTCTTTTGTGAAGAAATTGGGAAATATAAGGTTTTGAAGATTGCGATGCTTTTTGGTCCAAATGCATCAGGAAAATCAAATATTCTTTATGCACTAAATACGTTTCGAAATATTGTATTAAACGACAAATTAAGTAAAAATGATACTATTGCACATATTCCTTTTGAATTCGATTCTTCTACACAAAATGCTCCAACATTTTTTGAATTAGAATTTTTAGTAGATGAAACTAAATTTTCATATAATATTGAATTCAATGACAAATTTATTTTACATGAGAATTTGTATGTTTATTCACCTAAAAAGGCAAAGTTTTTTTCACGTATAACAAACGTTAAAACAGGGGAAATAAATCTAGATTTAGGGAATAAGTTTGATATTGGAGATATTGATAAAAGAACTTTGACGGGAAATACTCTTCATAATATGACAATTCTATCTGGTTACAACAAAACCAGCCTACAGATTAAGGTATTTGATATCATTAATGAATGGTTAAATTATAATTTAAGACCGATAGTAAGACCTGACACTGAATTAAAAGAATATATAAAAGATAAAATTTATAATAAAAAAATTAAGACAAACCTAATTGAAGATATGTTACACAATGCTGATTTCAATGTGAAGAGAGCGTTTGTTCACAAAACAGAAATAACTATTGAACTCCTTGAAGGATTAAAAGAGAGGGAGCCGATACTTTATAAAAAAGCAATTGAAATGTTAGAAAAACATCCAGAAGATAATATTGCTTTAGATCTAATCTTTGAGCATCTAGTTAAAAATAGAAGTAAAAAAGAGTTATTCCAACTTCCTGAATCTTTAGAATCAGCTGGCACTTTAAGGTATTTTGGATTATCAGGTGTTCTTTCTGAGATTATTAATAGAACTGGCGTACTATTCATTGATGAACTAGAATCTTCACTTCATCCTGATTTGTTAAATCATTTTATTAGTACTTTTATGCTAAACACAAAAAAATCTCAGTTGATTTTTACCTCACATTATTATCCTTTGCTTGAGGACACAGACGAGCTTAGAAAGGATATTGTATGGTTTACTGAAAAAAGAGAAGATGGATCTACTGAATTGTATTCATTGAAAGACATAAACATCCGTTCCTCATTAAATTATTATAAAGCATACAAAACCGGTAAATTTGGCGCTAAACCTTTCGTTGGTTCGGCTTACATACCTAATATTGAGAGTAAGGATGAATAAACGTGAAGAAAGAATTTCCGTTGCTATAATTTCAGAAGGCGAAACGGAATCATGGTACTTTAAGCAATTATCTGTTGCTGAAAAAGTACATATTTCAACGTACCCAAAAGAAGGTAAAAATCTTCATTCTCTGTTTGATAAAGCTGAAAATTTAATTATTGATGGTAGTTTCGATTTTATCTTCGGGCTAATAGATTTGGATGTAAGTAAAGACAATAAAGCAAAACTACAAAAACTTTTAAACTTATCAAAAAAACATGACAGCTTGTATATTATTCAATCACAACCATGCTTTGAATATTGGTTTTATCTACATAGAGATAAATATTCATCTCGTTATTTTTCAACTTGGAAAAATGAAAATCCATTAAAACCTGAAATACAGAAGGTCATTAATAATTATGAAAAAAACAACAAATTTTACAGATCAATGAGCGGACAAGGTATTTATTCATTTCTCCGTCCCAAATTAATGAATGCCAGTTCAAACTCTCTTAAACTTTTTAATGATAAAAATTCCAAAACAATTTGTGAAATATTCTATGTAGTTGGTATATTATTTTGCTCTAAATGTAGAAATATGAATTGTACTAATGATAAATTTTTTGATAACTGCATAAAAAGTAAGCATTTGTGTGAAGATTTAAAGAGTTTTTTAAACAGTTTTTAATTTTTACCAAAATAAATAGTAACATATTTGAAGTATTTTTCCTTTATTCCTATATTGCTTTGACCAAATGGTGAAGGAGCTTGAGAAAATCGGTATTATGTGATCAGGATCAGTTGTATATCACAGACATTAGTGCCGGTCAAACCGGTTTTAAATAGATACCCACAAGCATCAAAAAAAGTATAAGAGTCATTTCGGGAAAGATATTCATCCATTGAAAGATCCATCATTTTGGCTATTTGTAATATCTCGTATGATGCGAATGCTCCTGCGGCATCAGTAGGTCCGTCATTTCCATCCGTGCCGGCTGAAAGAAAATAAATCCCTTCAGATCTTGTTCCGAATTTTTTCATTTCATCGAGAAAAGCAAGCGTCATTTCCTGGTTCCTTCCCCCTTTTCCATTCCCTCGAATTGTAACAGTCGTTTCACCACCGGAGATGAAAAGTAACGGTTTTTCAGCACACTTCTCTAGCTTGATTTGCAATGCTTTATGAAATAGTCTCTGTCCGGCTTCCCGGGCTTCTCCTTTCACCCAATCAGCATTTCTTTCTACACCAAATCCAAGTGTTTGAGCCATGTTCTCTACAGCATCCAGAGCAACGGCATTATTTCCGATAATAATGTTCCTGGTTTTATCAAAAACGAGCTTCTCGGTTTTGGGTGTATCCAGAATTTTCTCATCCACTCCCCATCGAACAATTTTCATAACTTTTTCCGGAATTTTCTGAGCCAGATCATATTTTTCGATTATCCAGAGCATATCATCAAAAGAGGAATCATCATACGTGGTCAATCCTGAACCGATCACACTGATGCGGTCGAGCTCATCATCAGAAAGAATAAAATTAAGCGCAGTGGCGGGATACATCCACATAGAAAGATACCCTCCCTTTATCATGGAAATGTGCTTGCGGACACAGTTTATTTCATCAATTGATGCACCACTTCGGATAAGTGCATTATTAGTTGAAATAACATCTTTAAGTGTAAGTGCGATAGTAACCTCATCGACTTTATCAGTACGTGGAACTTCGATCAGAGAAGATGCACCGCCCGAGATCAAAGAAATGAAAAGTGTCTTTTCCTTTGCCCGATGCGCCCTGATCTGCAGAGCAATACCAGATTCTACACTCCATTTATCCGGCAAAGGATGACCGGCTTCCAGAATATGGATTTTGCCAATATGAGGATAACGTGTGGCTTTTGTAACAACCAGCCCACCGCTAATTCTATCACCCAAAATATCATATATACCTTCTGCCATTCGCTCGCTTGCTTTTCCTGCTCCAATAACCAGTATTTCATCAAATTTTTCGAGACTGAACAAGGTATAATCTTTTTGTTTACGGAGAATTAGAGTATCATTTTCAAGACTGAGAATATTTTGAATAAGGCAGTAAGGATCAACCGCCTGGATCCCTTCATAAAAAAGGTCTCTCAAAATATCAATGTAGTTATCCTGTTTCATAAAAACACACCGTAGCGATCCAATTCTTTGATCAATTGTTCCTGATCCTTGAACACGATACCTGTTATGCCGCAATGCTGCGCAGTTTCGATATTTTCCTTCCTGTCATCAATGAATAAGCAGGAATCAGATGGAATATTCAGATCATTCAACAGTATCTTGAAATTATGGACTTCATACTTCAAATGACCGGTGCCAAAGGAGTATATTTTATTGGAGAAATGATTAATGAAATCGTGATATCCTTCAATATAATTTATCCATTCTTTTGCGTGATCGCTGAGGAGTATTAGTGAATATCTTTTTGAAAGTTCTGAGATAAGCTCATCCATCTCTCCTATTACATGATGAAAATTATTCCTGATTATCTGTTTAAGTTCCTTTAGTGAGCAATTCCATTTCTCCGTAGTAATGATATTTCTCAGATAATCATTCTCAGTAATTTCATTCTTGCAGAGTGCTCGCAGATTTTCTCCTCCGAATTTTATAAGCAGATTATCAGATTTTATCCCTAACAGTTCACCGAGTTTATCATCGATGCCGACCAGTCCCCTAATAAGTACCTCAGAAAGATCGAAGATAAGATGAGTAATAGGCATTATACAAAGAAGAGAGGAACTTACATTCCTCTCTTAATATTTGTTTTGTGAAATTCTGCTGCTTACACAGTTTCTGTTTCGGTTCCGACTTCTTTGGAAAGAACACTGTAAATATAAGCTTTCACACCCATAGCAATTGCAATAATGAAGATAATACCTATAAATGTAAAGAGTCCGCCAAGAAATCCCCAGATCTTAGAAAAGATCGCTACGACAATTGCAAAGATAATACCAACGATAATCATAAGGATCAATTCGCCAAGGAATATACTCCATTTCTTGCCATATGTGATATCATTGCTTTTTCTCAGTGCGCCAAGTGGTTTGATCCCTTTATCAAGGAAAAGATAGAGAGACTGTCCCCACGCAACCTCTAGCACGATGCCGGGAATGATCAATAACATTGAAGCAAAATTAATTCCGATCATCATGAAGCCGCATAAAAGGAAAAATTCACCAAAATTCTTTCGATATTTCGCATCAAAAATAACTGTTGGTGAAAAGGGTTCCCCTTTGCTCATATGTACAACGAGTCCTATGAGACCGATCGTTGTTCCAATGTTGAGATAAGGTATCCAAATAGTTACGATCCATAGGATAATTGCCCCAAGTAGATTGAGGATGTTCTTAAACCCATAGGATAAACCATTCGAGATAATACTACCAATTGATAGTTGTTCGTTCATCGTTACTCCTTCGTGTAATATTTCAGCAAAATTGCCGACGATGATTATATGGATAAAGTGAGTATGAAAAAATTATGTCAAGAATAAGTGATAATTTTATCTGACTCACTCCATAAATTTTTCATAAATATAACAATTTCTAGTGAAATACTGAAAAAGAAGTATTGAGAACGAAAATTTTGAAATCTTTCCAATAAGCATCCACAAAGAGGAAACAGTTAAATATGCTTCGCATTTAACGTCCTAAAGCTTTGGGGACGAGAT
>JACNJG010000037.1 GCA_014382685.1 Candidatus Cloacimonadota bacterium | reverse complement strand
CGGAAGCGGTCCCCGCCACTGTAATCAGCATCTTTTTAAGGAGACGTCACTGATCCCGAATATCGGGAATGGGAAGGCATCCTTGTTCGGCTGTAAGCCAGGAAACCTGCCTTATATATTAGACAATTATTTTTCGGCGGAAAGAATAATTCTCATACATTGAGAACCCATTTTCCACCGAGATTGGGTTTTTTTTATGCAAAAATGTATTTTTCTGTTTGTGCTAATCCTGATCCTTAGTTGCAGCACACCTATCGAGCGTGCGGACGCCCCTGATCCGCGAATCGTGGTGCTATCTCCTGAGCTGGCGGAGATAGTCTGTGCGCTCGGAGCTGAAGATAATATTGTCGGCATTACTCAGGAATGTGACTACCCGCAAACTCTCAAACAAAAAAATATTGTCGGAAGTTTTAGCTCTCCAAATATAGAAAAAATAGTCGCGCTGGAGCCGGATGCAGTACTTCTTACAGGCATGGAGCAGGAAATGATCAAACACAAACTGCTCAAACTCAATATCACAGTCCGGCAGTTCTTTCCTTCATCGATCAAGGCACTTTATGATACAATTTTTTCTTTGGGAGAACTCCTTCAGAGAGAAGAGAAAGCCAATTCACTGATTCAATACATGCAGAATGCAATTATCTCCACTACACAATCAGAAGAAAATCCAACAATATATGTCGAGATATACAACAAGCCACTTATGACCGCTTCTTCCGGCTCTTTTGTGGGAGATGTAATTAAACAAGCTGGGCTGAAAAATATCTTTCCTGAACTTCCTCGCGAATACTGTGCTGTTTCATCGGAAAGAGTTGTTGAGCTCGATCCCGATATAATCCTGATCACGTATCCGGGTGTAGATAAGAATGACATTAAAGAGCGATTGGGATGGAGTACGATTTCAGCAATTAAAAACGATAGAGTTTTTACAACAAAAGATATCGATTCCGATTTAATTCTTCGAGCCGGTCCGCGGGTTGTAGAAGGAATACAAAAATTATCACATATAGCTGCTCAATATCATGAATAAGAAATTAGCTATTCTAATTGGCTTTATTGCGCTGATCGTTGTCGTGTTCATTTCATTACAGATTGGCGGGAGTTCCATTAATCTCTTTTCACTTACGGAAAGCAGCAGGAACATTCTTTTCAACATACGAATACCGCGAATTGTTCTTGGGATTATCGCCGGTCTTGTACTTGCATCGAGTGGTGGTGTGCTTCAGGGAATGCTACATAATCCCCTTGCAGACCCCTATCTTCTCGGAATCTCTTCGGGTGCTGCATTAGGAAGTATTATCGGACTTCTTCTTAAGAAGATATATTTAATGCCACTTTTCGGATTCCTCGGTGCGCTTCTTACAATGATACTTGTCTGGCAGATCGCCCAAAAACAGCGACACATCGATAAAACCAAACTCATTCTTGCAGGTGTGGTGGTAAATATGTTCTTCTCTGCGATCATTGCTTTCCTGATGAGCGTATTCCATAAAGATCTCGCTCAAATATTCTCGATCCTCATGGGAAATCTTGGATTTATTTTTTCTCAGTCCACATCATTTTTACTCTGGACTATCGCAGGTCTCTCAATTCTTGGAGTCATCATTCTCTATTTCTTCTCAGTAAAACTGAATATTCTTTCAGTTGGAGATTATTCTGCAGAAACACTTGGTGTAAATGTTTACAAAACGAGAAAATTTCTTTTCATTCTTACCTCATTTCTTGTTGGCATAATTGTATCTTTTGTTGGCATTATCGGATTCGTAGGTCTAATTATTCCTCACATAGCCCGTATTCTCATCGGATCTGATAACCGTTATATGCTTCCGCTTTCTGCCTTGCTGGGAGCAAGTTTTCTCGTATTGTGCGATACAATTGCACGTTCTGTAATGGTTATTGAAATTCCCGTGGGAGTTGTAACTGCACTTTTCGGTGCGCCTTTTTTTGTTTATTTACTTAAAAGAAAATAAATCGTTCTTTATATATTTATAGAGTGTAGATGAGCATTAGTTACTTAATTCTCAGCTCCTTATACCGAAATAACTACGGGATGAATATCAAATGTAACATACCTCCCTCCTTCTTCATTTCATTTCGTAGAGACAAGTAAGAAAAGAATTTCTCTGTGATCTCTGTGTTCTCTGTGGTAGATTTTTTTTGGCTTGGGTTTATCCGAGTTAGGTTTCTAAACCAGCGAAATCTTAACTGAAGCTATCTTTGGAAATTTCTCCATACGCTCATTGATCTCATGCTTCACATCAGCAAGAAACGGGTCGTCTTTTTTGATGGCAAGCTCGAGAAGTACATTATTTTTCTCGTCAACGCCAATATATTTAAGCAATCTCAAACTCACGATATCAACACCTATCTGCCCATAAATCACCTTTTGAAGTTCTTTCACAATGTTCTTTTTATTGAGACTATCATCAATTTCCTTACCGAGATATTTATGCTCCCAATTTTTGATCGCTGAACGAAGTGCATCGACAGCAAGTACAGAGCAATGCATTTTTATGGGTGGCAGACCGCCAAGTTCGTCAGCTGCCTGTTTCCAGGTTATCTGTTTTGCTTCTTCGATTGTCCTACCCATCGCAAGGTCTGTAATTATCGAAGCAGTCGCAATATTTGATGCACATCCATAGGATTGAAATTTTATATCTTCTATGATCTGAGTTTCCGGATTCACTTTGAGATACACTGTGAGCTGATCCCCGCATGCCGGACTCCCCTCGGTAGCAGAAGCATCCGGTTTATCTATTGTTCCTACATTGTGTGGATTTTTGAAATGCTCGATCACCAATTCCGAATATTTTATTGCCATATTATTGCTCCTTCTTACCAAGCGGACTTCTACGCCGAAGCTCTTTTGCTGTTTTTTCCAGCGCATCAACTGTTTTTAGAATATCCTCTTTTGTGACAAATCTGTCGAGTGTAAAACGCACAGAACCGTGAGATTCCTCATGAGTTCGTCCTGTATTCATCAGAATATAATTTGGTCGAAGATTTTGAGATGAGCATGCAGATCCGGTCTCAACATGAATATTATCAAAATCGAGCATCATCATTATTGCCTCACCTTCGATATAGCGGAATGTCACATTCAGATGAGTTGGACTTCGCTCTCCAGGTGGTGGTCCATTCAGAACTGCATCAGGAATTCTCGTCATTATTTCATCATACAGAAATTTCTGAAGTTCTCTGAAGCGCTCGGTTTTCTTATCAAAATCGGTAAAGGCGATCTCAACAGCTTTTGCAGTTCCCACAATTCCCGGCACATTAATTGCTCCGGGTTTCAGTTTGTACAATCTCGTGATCCCGAATTGCGTAGGTACGATCTTCGTTCCTTTTTTTACATAGAGAATGCCCATACCTTTAGGACCGTTGAATTTATGCACAGAGATTGAAAGTGAGTCAATGCCAAGCTCCCGAACATCGAGTGGGATTTTTGTATAAGCTTCGCAGGAATCCATAAAAAGGTATATCTTATGATCCGCCTGATCAAGAATATTTCGAATTGCTTTTACATCCTGAATCGTGCCAAGAATATGATTCACATGCGTAAAAGCTGCCAGAATCGTATCAGGTCTGATCGCTGCTTTCAATTCATCAAGATCGAGATATCCGTCTCTATCGGCAGAGATATAGGTTCCTTCAAAGCCCTGTTTTTCCATTCCCTGAAATACTGCGAGAACGGAAGGATGTGATACGTTCGAGCAGATGAAGTGCCTACCCCTTTCCTTGTTTGCCTGTAGAATTCCCAGAATTGCAATATTGTTCGCATCTGTTCCGCCGGAAGTAAAAGTGATCTCCTCCGGCTTAGCATTCATAGAATGTGCAACTGTTTCCTGCGCCTGTTCAATTACTTCTGCGATCTCGGTCCCAATACTTGTAAAAGAGCCGGGATACCAGTATTTATCTGTCAAATATGGCATCATTGCATCCAGCACTTCGGGCGCCAGTCGAGATGTTTTACAGCTATCGAGATAAACTTCCTTGCCGCTCATCGAACACTCAGTTATTTTCCCTTTTTAACAAAGTCATCAAGTGTGTAAGATTCAAGAAAGTCATTAATATGAGTATTAAAATCAGTCCAGAAATCTTGGAAAGAGCAATCGTCAATAAACTCGCAGAGCTTCTCTGTTTTGCGTTCGGTACAGCTATGAATATTAGTTCTGCCGTCAACTGCTTTGATGATATCTTTAGCAGTTATCTTATCAGGATCACGGGTAAGCATATAACCACCCTTACGTCCTTTTACAGATTCTACGATTCCACCAATTCTCAGTCTTCTGAAAAGTTTCTCGAGATATTTGTGAGGAATTTTCCTCTTAGTTGCTATCTTTACAATAGAATAAGGTCTCTCCCTATCCTGGTATGCAAGTTCCTGAAGAGCTCGCAAACAGTAATCGGTATCGATCGATATTTTCATCATGACCTCCATGATCATATTTTATTAAAACATACAAAACAAGTATATGAACGTCAATAAAAAATGATAAAAATTTCAGATTTAAAATATTCCTACTCCGAGAAACCGGTTCTTGATAATATTTCATTTACTGTGAACAGTACTGATTTTGTTGGATTGATCGGACCTAACGGCGCCGGAAAATCTACGCTTATTAAGTGCATGTGCAATTACATAAAAGACTATCAGGGAGTCATTTACTTCCATAATATTCCGCTTTCCGAATACTCGGATATTGAACGGGCACGTCAGGTTTCTGTTGTAGTACAGCAGCCCCATTTTGAATTTGATTTTACAGTTCGCGATGTTGTGCTCATGGGAAAATACCCCTATCTTGGTTTTTGGCAAAATTACACAAATGAGCAAATTGTCCAAACAGAAAACATCTTACAGGAACTCAATATTAATCATCTCTCCGATCGGTATCTAAGTGAACTTAGCGGCGGCGAATTCCAACTTGTCATGATCGCCAGGGCGCTTAATCAGGATACGGATATTCTTCTTTTTGACGAGCCGGCATCACATCTCGATATTCATCATCAGATAGGAATTTTCTCACTCTTACAAAAACAAAATAAGGAACAGAACAAAACCATTCTGGCAGTTTCTCATAATATAAATCTCGCAGCAGAATTTTGTAATAAGATCCTAATCATGGATGAAGGACGCATTGTTGCTTTCGGCGAAACCGAGAAAGTTCTGAAAAAGAAAGAACTTAGAAAGGTCTTCAGGATTCCAATCGAGGTAACTGCAAATCCTTTCACGGGAAAACCAAACATACTTTATAATTATACTCAAAATGAAAGCCAAGATGAGTAAATTATTTATTATCATTTCTATTCTTTTCATACTACCTGCGCTTGTTTTGGCAGATATTCATGGATGGGTTCTCAGCAGAAAAACAGGCAAGCCGATACAGTATGCGTTGATAAAAACTGCTCAAGCTGATTATATTACACTTTCAGATAAAAATGGCTGGTTCTTGTTGCGCAGCAGCGAAATTCCATGCAGAATAATTATATCATCGCAAGGTTATGAGACAAAAGAATTTACTGTTAACACCCCAAAAGACAATACTATTTTTCTTTCAATTGACCCCATCAGAATACAGGGACTGAATGTAAGCACAGAAGAAGGAACTTCGCTCAAATTATCCTCTGCAGATGTTGAAATACTCACTCCTGATAATCTCAGACAAAAGAGCACACAGGAATTTGTTTCATCTCATCCGGGATTATTTTTAAAAGAAAGTGCAACCGGCGAGAAACAACTTCAGCTTTATGCTTATGAACCACGTCATTGTGTCTATCTTATAGACGGTATGAAAGCTGACAATTCAACGGGAAACACAGTTACCTCAATTCCAATAAACTTGATCGATCACGTGGAAGTCATCTCTCATAATGCGGGGAGCACATCAGGAGAATCGGCAATTGGCGGTATTGTGAACATAGTACTGAAAAATTCCCGCTCACATCTTCACAAACATGAACTAACCTTTCATTCGGGAAGCTGGGCAAACTATTCGCTTAATTATCAAAACAATTTTTCTCTAGGAAATTCTTCTGTTTTATGCAACATTTATGGACATTCAGCCAAAAACGATTTCAGATATTATAATGATCAGGAAGAAAAAACAGTTAGGCGTACAAACAATGACATATTAGATGGCTCCTTATCTCTTCAATCTCAAATATCCCTGAAAAAGAACACATATTCTGAATTTTCATTTCTTTATTATAAAGCCGAGAAGGGTATTCCCGGGCAGTCCACCGATTATATGTGGTTCGAGAATGCACGGGCACGAGCAGATAGAGTTCATATTAAAAATGAATTGCACATTCCGTTTGGGAAAAACGATTTCACGAGTTCTCTCTTTTATCAATTTAATAAAAGTAATTATGAAAATGACACCGAAAACCCCTTTTATGCCTATAATTCTGCAAATACAACTTCTTGCTTCGAAGCGCGGGCAAAACTGAATACAAAAGTTTCTATTCTGTCTTCTATCTCTAATTGTGGCTTGCGATATGAAACCTACAAATATGATGACCATCTACACCCGGAAAGTTCTATCTCTCAAAAAAATAGAACCTTCCTCTATCTATCAAACGAAACCTTAATTCCTTTTTCTCTTGGACCGCAGGAATTCTCACTCATTCCCTCCCTTCGAGCTGACTATTTTGTTGATGATAATATCTATCTGTCATCTCACCTTACACTGGAATATCCAGCACGATCTGATATATTTCAGATGAGCATTTCAGGAGGAAACTCTGTTGCGATGCCGGAATTCAGTTCTCTCTTTTGGAAAGGTGACTCCCGCGTGCAGGGAAATCCCGATCTTGACCCTGAAAGTTCCTATGGCATGAGCTGCAATACAAAAGTGAAGGTTGGCACATTCACACTAACTGGGGAAGCATATTTCAACCGCATTGAAAATCTCATTTATTGGTACAGAAGTGCGCTTGGAGTATGGAAGCCGGAAAATCTTGCTGACGCAGAACTTTATGGCTTTTCTGGATCGTTGAACTGGGAGGTTTTCAAGAATTTTGAAATTGAGTTTAATGGTTCAAAAAATTATCCAATTAACAAAACAACATCTGCCGATCATTATGATAAATATCTTACAAATAAACCGCTTCATAAATTTCAGGGAAAAGTATCATACTCATTTATGAATATTAAACTCTTTGCATCGATACTCAATGTTGGCAAACAATATGATAATTTCAGCAATACTGTTGTAATTGATGGTTATACCACTTATGATGCGGGCTTGCATTTAACATCTCCAATAGGCAAAAAAATCAAAGCTTCTATCACTTTTCGGATAAATAATATCTTTAATGTACAATACGAAACTTCAAGAAATGTTCCATCGTCGGGAAGAAATTTTGAAGTATCATTATCAACTAATTTTCTTTAGAAAAGAAAGGACACAATGAAAAAATTATTACTTCTTATTACCTTGCTTATCTTATTTTCACCACTCTGGGGTCATGACGTTTATATTGTGAACAGTAATGACGAAACGCTCTCACATTATGATACGGATACGCAAATTTTAGAAAATCACATACTTCAGCTCGGGCAGTATGCCAATCAAATTGTCATTCAGAACAGCATAGCATACGTGGTCAATTCAGGAGTACACAACATACAAATTATTGATCTTGAGACAGAAACTACACTTGAACACATTCAGTGCCCGAACGGCTCGAACCCCTACTGGATGGCACTTCATCCTGATTGGGACAAAGCATATGTGAGCGGGCTTTTTACTAATACTGTTTATGTGATCGATCTAATTGAAAATTCCGTTGTAAATTCCATTTCGGTGGGATCGGTACCCGAAGGAATGTTTGTATATGATGATAAATTATTCGTCATGAATTCCTCTTATGGCTCGCCAACAGGAAGCGTAACAGTCATAGATGTTAATAATGATTCTGTGATTGACCAAATTCCTGTCGGGAATAATCCGCAGTTTGGAGCGGTCGATGCTATGGGAAGAATGCATGTAGTATGCACAGGAAATTATGGCTACGGCAGTCCTGCTGTGTGGGGAGAAATCTATATAATAAACACCACGACTCATGAAGTAATCACAACCCTGGAAATTGGTGGTTCTCCTACCAAAATTGCCATCCATCAAAATGGTACTGCCTATCTTTGTGATGGTTTCGGACTCGGGTTCATGGCGTATAATTCGATTGATCTTTCAATTATTCATTCCTCAGCAGATCTTTGGGCAAGTGGCGGGAGCTTCATTCATTTTGACGAGAACGGCATACTCTATCTTGGAGATTCTGTTGATTGGATCAATAATGGAAAGTTGTATATTTATTCTGAAAACGAGGAGCTTCTTCACACACTTACAGTCGGTGTCAATCCGCAAGATGCAGGATTTTACTATCCCGGAGTGGGTGTAGATATTCTCCACTCTGATGAAATTGTTGTCTGTAATTACCCTAATCCGTTCTCGAACTCGACCACAATATACTTCAATCTAATCATAGAGAGCACAAGTCTTCGTTTCACTACGCCGTGGCAGGCAGAGAGCACAGAGATCAATATCTTCAACATAAAGGGGCAACTTACCAAAACCATTTCCTCATTCCCAAACCCCAGTTTGGGAATGCATGAAGTACGTTGGGATGGCACTGACAATAATTGCAAAAAAGTTCCCGGTGGTGTATATCTTTACAAAATTACTTCTGAGGATGTAGAAACGTCTTTTCATAAAATGATATATCTGAGATAAGATGAATTACATGGAACTCCATAACATCTCGTTCCCAAGCCCCTGCTTGGGGACGGATTGAATTATTAAATTGTTATATGTTCAAAACAAAAAATAAAAAGTAATTGCAGATGAACTATAAAGAATTTTTACAAGAGATATTTGCGAAGACCGCAACAGACAGGAAGATCGAGCTTACGAGAATAAAACAGTTCCTCGATGCGATCGGCAATCCGGAAAAGAAAATCAAGGGAATTCATGTCGCAGGCACGAATGGCAAGGGTTCCACATGTGCTGCGATTGAATCGATCTTACATGCCCATGATTTCTCGGTTGGACTCAATACATCCCCACATCTTGTTGATTACAGGGAACGCTTCCGCATCAATAAGAAAGAAGTACCTCCTGAAGATTTGCTTGCATTATATCTCAAGAGAAAAGACATTCACGAAAGATACGACACTACTTATTTTGAAATTTCAACAGCAATCGCTTTCGAACTATTCCATAATAAAAGTGTAGATTTCTCAATTATGGAAGTCGGGCTCGGGGGACGGCTCGATGCGAGTGTTCTGCTTAATGCGATTATTACAGTCATTACAAATATCGAATATGATCATACAAAATCACTGGGCAAAACTTTGCCGAAAATCGCGCTTGAAAAAGCGGGAATTCTAAAAGCAGGAATTCCTCTCGTTCTTGGCACGACACGTCCTTCGGCACGAAAAGCAATTCTGCAAAGAGCAAAGTCGCTTTCTTGCCCTGTTATTGAATATCCTAAATTAGTTACTGTTTCACATGAAAGCTATGATGAGAATGGTATTTACTATGACATCTCGATTCCATCATACGACATAAACTGGCAGCAGGTGCACTGCAATCTGGCGGGAGCACATCAAGTTGGAAATACAGCGCTGGCAGTTTTCGTGTGTGCTGTTCTTTCAAAAATGTGTGGATTTAAACTTGATGAGGACAAAACAAGGAATGCACTGCACTCTATTGTATGGAATGGACGCCTTCAAAGAATTGGAAAAAACCCCACAATTGTTCTTGATGGAGCACACAATCCGGCTGGTATGAGACAGCTCGTTCAGAACATCAAATCAATATATAAATACAAACGGCTCATCGTTGTTCTCGGTATTCTGTATGATAAAGAGATCAAGAAAATGGTGAGCTTGATTTCTGAGATCGCAGATATTATTGT
>JACNJG010000084.1 GCA_014382685.1 Candidatus Cloacimonadota bacterium | reverse complement strand
CAAGCAGGAATCCCGATCCATCGGGATTATTTCACAGGGTGAACACAGATTGAGCGGATTCACGCAGATAAATTTATTGAATTTTTGAAATTTTACATCGATTTCCAGTGTTCGTTGCACAACAGTTTCAATAAGAAAACACACTATAAACCTTGTCATTGTATATTGACTACAAATTATTTATAGAGAGAAGAATCTATTAAATGAATTAATTCCTGGAACTTTCAACCATTTCGATCTGTCACACCGGAATAATATGAAGGTGGAAGGTAAAATGGTGGAGAAGAAGGGACTCGAACCCTCGACCGCAGCATTGCGAACGCTGTGCTCTCCCAACTGAGCTACTTCCCCACATGTATAAATTTATGATATTCAATTTCTTTTGGGCTCATAAAGCTGTCAATAAAGAGCATAACAGAAACCTGTAGAATTTTATAAGTGTCTTATTAATCGTCTGTAGAGGTCTGTCTCGGGATCTGAATACAGAGATTATTTGTGTATAAAAAATATGGGTTAGCATATTCTGTTTGACCAGGTTACCTGTTCACAATTATGTTTGAACTGAATTATAAATTTTTCCTATTTTCTGTAGAAGATTTTATTCTTTCAACAAGATTATAAAATACGGGGGTGAATAGCAAGGTGAAGATTGTTGAAGTGATAAGTCCACCGATGGTTGAAAAGGCGAGAGTCCGCCAGATAACTTCTCCGGTTGATTCTTG
The DNA here is from genome assembly GCA_014382685.1 of Candidatus Cloacimonadota bacterium. GTDB lineage: Bacteria > Cloacimonadota > Cloacimonadia > JGIOTU-2 > JGIOTU-2 > Celaenobacter. The sequence continues at coordinate 9,209 of JACNJG010000084.1, read as the reverse complement.
CGTGTATAAAATAAAAGGCATTAATCCGAAGATCGTTGTCAGGCTTGTCATTAATATGGGTCTCGCCCTCTCTTTTGCAGCTTTGATGATAGCGTTATTAAGTGTCCGGCTATTCGTTTTTAACTGATTTATTCTATTTACCAAAATGATAGAATTATTTACCACAATTCCGCATAGCAGCAGACTCCCAATAAAGGCGGAAGAGTTAAAAGTAACATCGAATAGCGCAAAGGTGTAGCTCACACCGATAAATGCCAAGGGTATGCTCAACATAATAATAAAGGGTTGAAGATATGATTCAAACAGTATCGCCAAAATGATAAAGACCAATATAATCGTTAGTCCAAGAATAAATACTACCTGCTTGGTGTTCTCAATCAGCTTGTTATAACCTGTAAGCTGATTATCCTCCTCGACAAATCTGTAGCCGTCAGGCAAATGGGTCGTCTTCACAATGGATTCCCGAAATTTTTCGTGTAAACGATATGGACCCCTGTATTCATATTCTATCTGCGAGAGATATTCTTGATTTTCTCGTTCTATACGATAAGGACCGTTTTCAAGCTGAATATCTGCAAGCTCTGAAAGTTTTATGGATATATCGCCGATGGTGAGTATATGATTTTTGAGCGTGTGAATGTTCAATTTTTTATCGGATAAGACACGTATATCGTATTCATCTTCGAGGGTAATAATACTTCCTGCGACATATTCGTTCAGGAAAAAATAGAGTTGCGAAATGATGTATCCTGGCTTCCAGCCATAGCGTGCGATATGATCTTTTTTTAATTGTATGTCAATTTGCTTCACCTGTCTGCCGCGATAGCTGTTTGTTTTGAAGTTCGTTATACGAGGATTATTCTCTAATATCTTCGTCAACTCATTCGTCAGGTCATTTAATCTATAATAATTATACCCTGCTACCTGAATATTTTCATAATAAATTCCTCCACCTCCACCTGAAAAATTCGGACCGAGTCCCCATATATAAACATTCACGCCACCGTAATATTTACTTTGCACTATTAGCTTTTCTCTTAATATGAATGGATAGGCGGTCTTTAAAATGTCTTTGGGGAAATAAATACGAATATATGCAAAATTTTGATATACATTAGAAAAATAATATTCTATTTTCCCCTTTGGTGCATCGCTTATGACATGTTCAAATTCCTTTGTGATATCATCCAGCGTCTCGAACTTTACATTGGCAGGTGGCGTGATATAGATGGTGATGTTATCGGGAAAGTCAAAATCAAAAAAACGCCCTTTATCGACATCCTTAACAAATACAAGAACGGCAAGCCCAAACAACACCACTGCCGTCATCAGAGGGATCGCACGATGACTGAGAAAGAATTTCAGCAACTTTTCATAAAAAGAATATATCGAGCGATGAAATGAAGTGATCCTATTTCCTTCATGTTTATCTTTTATGTACATAAGGGCGATGGGTATGAAGGTAAAAGAGACGATTATCGATGCCAGTAATGCCACACCAACCGTGACAGCAAAAGGTATTAAAAGTATCCGTATCTCTTCCTGTAAATAAATAAAAGGGAAAAAGACGCAGATATTCGTCAGTGTTGCCGCAATAATTGCCCAACGGATTTCCCAGAATGATCTTTTTACCGCACGCAGATAGGATGATCCTCGCTCCATATAGTGATGAATATTTGAATAAACAACGATTGCATTATCAACAAGCATACCGAATGACAAAGCCAAGCCGCTCAGAGAAAAATAGTTTAGAGTTTGTCCGGTAAAATAGAGAACATTCAATGTGATTAGCACTTCCATGAATATTGTTGCCAATATTATCAGCGTGGGTCCCCAACGGCGGAAAAACAAAAGAAGCACGAGGCAAATTATCAATATGACAAAAATGATCCTAAATAAAATATGGTTTATGTTATCACGTATTTCAAGAGAATTGTCACTGAGAATCGTATAATGCAGATCCGTGAATTCCGGAATGGAAAAAGTCTCTTCCAATTGTCGACGCACGTTTTTGCAAAGTGAAATTTCATTTGTTCCCGGCTCTCGATATACTTTTATATTTATAACCTGCTCTCCGTTTAAACGGAATATATGATTTTTTTCCTGAACAACATCCCAACTGATCGATGCAAGCTCTCCAAGCCGGAACGTTCTTCTGTCCGATGAAGTGATCGTTAGTTTGTTCAGATCATCTATATCTGAATAATTCGTTTTTAACAACATCACCGATGTCTCGTTATTTTTCGAGATCGAGCCCAGGGAATAGAGTTCCCGATAATCTCTTATAAGCGGTAAAACATCTTGAATAAGAGACAAACCTAACCGTTTGATCAGCTTGTTTTTGAAACGAATTTTTACTTCCCTTTCCTCAACTCCAAGCAATTCTATTCCTGAAACACCGGATATATTCTCAATTTTGGGACAAAGTGTGTTGTCGATAATTCTTGTTATCTCGGACTTACCAAGCATATTGCTATAAATCCCGATTGACATACACTCTTCCTCTTCCATATTTTCGGGCATGTAAGGAATTATCTGGGGATAATCACAATCCTCCGGCAGATCGTCATGTACCTGATACAATACTTCATTCACTCGCAGATATGCATAATCCATTTTGGTATCAGGAGTAAATTCGACTACTATTCTGCTATAATTATTCATGGATACGGAACGTATATTATTCACACCCTTGATCTGTGCCATCTCCTCTTCTATAATGGATGTCACAAATAATTCGAGGTTTTCCGGCGAGGCATTCCATGTGGTAAGAACACTGATTCTTGGATATGAAGCTTCAGGAAATTTTTCAATGGCTATATTTCGCAGTGCAATAATACCTGTAATCAAAATTGCCGTATAAACAAGAAGTATTCCCCGTTTGTGCTCTATAACGAAATGTGCTAAGATAGGTTGCTCCTAATAACTATTAACAGACAATAAAGTCCCTGCTTATGTATGTTTTTTCATGTTTTCCAGTGTTACATAAATTGTCGGAATAACCAACAGCGTCAAAAGAGTGGATACGATCAAGCCGCTTATTACCGTAACTGCAAGAGGTTTGGTGAGCTGAGCACCGCTCCCCCAACCAAGTGCGAGAGGCAGCAGTCCGAATATCGTGGTTAGAGATGTCATGACAATTGGGCGGAAGCGTTGGCTGCCTGCTTGCATTACCGAATCGATCAGATCTATGCCGGATTCCCGCAATCGCCGTATAGTATCGATTTTTACAATGCTGTCATTCACGACAATACCAACCAGAATTACCAAGCCGATCAAAGACATAATATTGATGCTCATTCCGGTTATCAACAATCCCCAGATCATTCCAATCGCTGAAAGCGGTATCGTCAAGATGATCACGAAGGGAAGATAGAAAGACTCAAATTGAATCCCAAGAATCATATAAACAAGAATGATGGCGAGAATAAAAGCGAAGATCAAACCACTAAAATTTTCTTTAATTCTCTTTGTCTCACCGCTCAACTCATATTTAAAATCCAACTGCTTGGATAGAGGAGAGAGATAATTTTCTATAGATGTCAATGCCTTTCCATAATCTGCCTTCGGCTTTAATTTTGCAAAAATGGTCGCCGTTCTAATTTGATTATTTCTGAATATTTCTTCCGGCGTATAATCCTTCTCGAGTTCTATAATATCTTGTACGGTATAGAGATGATCGCCCAAGTAAATTTTCTCTTTAAGAAACCGATCTAATTCCAGATTTCTTCTTTCTTCAGTTTGCTTGTAATTTCGTAATATGATTTCATTGATCTCGCTGCCCAGAACTATCTCATCGATTGCTGTGCCGACATTGAGTGTCTGTAATTTTCGCATAACATCATATTTAGACAGGTTATGGATCTTTAGGACATCATCCCTGAGATGTATCACGTATGTCGGATTAGTGATATTGAGGTTGCTTTTTATTTCAGAGAAATAGCCAAGAACCCGTAATTTGTCCTCTATAATTGTGATACATTCTTCCAATTTATCCAGATTATTGATAGATATATTTATTTCAAAAGGATAATCTCCAAAAGAGAAAATATCCTCATATATGTTATCCCCGGAAATAACGGATATGTCGATTTTATGAAATGCCCTCGCATCCTTTCTCTGGTTGAGCATAGAGAGCAATGACTCCTGCAAATCTCTCTTGAATATCTGTATATCTTTGATCTTATGAGATTCCAAAGATATAACCATATAACCCTTATGCTCTGAATTTTTCTTGAAAGATAGTAAGCCAATGTCGCTATATTCTTCCCCTATGAATGATTCGATAGACTTAACTTCGGGCACGGTCAATAAAAAATCCTCCATCTTTTGCATAGTCTGTGAAGTCATATTAAGAGCGGTACCCGATTCCTGATTTATGATGATATGAAGTTTATCAGGTTTTATATCCGGCATGAATCGTCTCGGCACCAAACCTGCGGCAAACAGACTAAGTATGAAAATGAGGATCGTGATCATGATGGTTGCTCCTCTTTTATCCAGCACTTTTTTAAGGAGAATTTCGTAATGGTTCTTCACCATGGACCAGAATCTTTCATTTTTCTCACCAATCGGCTTAATGAGCTTGTTAAGAAATCTAAAAAAAGAGATAAAGATGCTGTATATGAAATAATGTATGAATATAATACAGGTTTTTAAAAGATACTTTAAAAATTCCTTAAGCTGTAACAACAACCAAAAAATAAACAGAAAGGGAATGACTAGTTTTTTTAGAATAAAAAGGATTTTTTGTCCTGCCCCGACTTGCGAAAAGGATTTGGATGAATGTGCATGCTGCATTGTGTCATGCAATCGTATTTTTTTCTTTCTGTGGAAATGGGGAGTAAATGATTTATAGGTCTTACTGAAAATTGACGGAACCAGTGTGATCGCCATAAGGAGTGATGCCAGTAATGCATAGGTGATGGTGATCCCCTGCTCTTTGAAAAAGATGGCACTTACCCCAGTAAGATAAATAATGGGAAAGAACACAGCAATGGTCGTAAATGTTCCTGCACTTATGGACAGCAACACTTCATTTGTACCGTCGATGCAGGCTTTTTTTATCGGCACTCCTTTTTCTTTATACCGAATAATATTTTCCAATACAATAATAGAATTGTCAACCAACAGACCGATACCAATCGCCAACCCTCCCATTGAAAGCATATTTAAAGAGATTCCAGAGAAATAGAGCAATATAAAAGTCATGATGATAGAAAAAGGCATCGAGACAGCAATAGTAAGAGGCGACTTGATATTTTTCAGAAAGATCATCAGGATAAAAAAGGCGAGTGCTCCTCCTATGAGTATTGCTTGTACTACGGAGTTAATTGCTTTAAGGACTGTCTGAGAATCATCGTGAAGCAATTGCAGGGTTATTTTTTCGTTTGCTCTGTTCCAGGTTTCGGAAAACGCTCTTACTCTTTTACACACTTCGACGGTATTTGCATCGGAATTTTTTATAATGTTAAGAATTACCGCATCTTCACCGTTAACTCGTGCAATGGTTGTACGCACTTTATTCTGATCATATACATTGCCCAGTTCGGAGAGGAGAAATTTATCACCATTGTCGTTATAGATCGCGACAAGTCTCAGATCTTCGGCGTTTTCTAGATTTTTTGGAAATACTACCGAATATTCATACCACCCGTCGATGAGTTTACCCCCGGAATAACTCCGATTCAGCGCCCGTATCTCATTGGCTATCAAATCTTCAGTGATGCCGTATTGAAATAGTTTTATTGGAGAGATCTGTATAATGATCTCTCTTTCAACCTCACCGGAAATTTCTGCTTTTGCCACACCGTCGATCTGCTCAAACCGTCTTTTTATGAGGTACTTCCCAATCTGAGAAAGTTCATAAAGATCATTGCTTCCCTTGACTGCATAGCTGATTATTGCCTGTTCCGAGGGGTCAAAATTGAGAATGTTAGGTCTCTCGACATTGTTTGGTAAGCTGGCTTTCACGCGATCTAATTTTTCTCTGGTTTTAACAGTTGCCAAATCGATATCGGTTTTCCAGTAAAATTCAAGAGTTATTATAGATTTACCTGTTGATGAGGTTGAAGATATGTTCTTTAATCCCTGCAAAGTGCACAAGGTTTCTTCAAGGGGTTTTGTGACCAGTTCTTCCACTTCTTCAGGAAGAGCGTCTGTATATACTGTTTCGATAACCAATTTGGGAATTTCGATCTTCGGAAGCATCTCGATCTTCAATAGGGAAAGGGATATCCCTCCTAAAATAAGGATTGCCAAAAGGAACATCGAAACCGACACGGGCTTATTGACTGCAAATTTCGGTATATTCATTATTGAAAAGCCATATATTTCTTTACTGCGAATTCATTAGGATTTGATATCAGCATCTTCACTTTTCGGACTCGGTTAAAGAAAAGCTTTCAAGAGGGAGGATGTCGCTCACGATCACTTCCGCACCGTGTATCAGGGTATAATGCCTATCCACGATCACAGAATCACCCGGATGTATCCCCTCGATGATCTCTGTATAATATCCGTTATTATTTCCGGTTTTTACATATCGCCAATAGGAATGATCGTTCTCTTTCGTAAAGACAAGCTCTCTATCGTCACGCGCCAATACTGCCATGCTCGGAACGAGCAGCACCTCTGCTTCTTTTTGTCCGCAAATGTAGCACTCTCCAAACATACCGACGGAAATTTTATTATTGGGATTATCAAAATAAACTTTTACACTTGCGAGTTGAGATGTTTCATCGACGACAGCATCTATGACGGCTATCTTCCCTTTTATGAATTCATCGGGATAAGCGAGAAACTTTAGGTATGCATCCTCACCGATCTTTAAATATTGGATATCGGTCTCCATCACAGGGACGATCACTTCCATCTCTCTTGTGTCGTTCAGGTCGAAGAGGTGTGTTTTCACTGATATATAATTATTCACCTTCAAATCCATATTACCGATGGTCCCTGTAAATGGGGCATAGAAGTTCAACTTTTTATATTGTGCGAATAGGGCTTCCAGATCGGCACCGGCTTCTTTGAGAGAAATATATTTCCCCGGATTTTCAGAATCAAGCTGAAGCAGATCTTTCAGATGTTTTTCATATTCCTTGTAACTTATTGATTTTTCGATATAGTCCGACAGCTCGATGTCATAATCCGTGAAGGTGTCGGGAATTATCTTTTTCAGAGAGAGATAAGAAGCATATTCTTTTTGATATTGGATGCTGCTGCTTATCAGCTGCTGTTCGAGCGTTTCATTTTTTAGTTGTAAGATCAAATCTCCTTGTTCGACATACTCTCCACTGCCACGCAGTATCTTCTCGACAGTACCGCCTACCTCTGCGATCGCCTTCCAGGATTTCCTGCTTCCGGCTCTCCCTTCTGTATTTACATAATGAATAAGTGTATCTCTTTGTGCGATGGTCACCTTAACCGGTATTGCTTTCCCGACCTGCACACCTTTATCTTCCTGCTCTTGCAATGCTGCCGGACGGGTGTAATAATAATATATTAATATGGCAAAGATGATAATGACGATAACGATCAAGCTTATTTTTATTCCTTTTCTCATATAATATTCTCCGCTGCTTTATGGGATTATCACATCGGTGAGACTATTTCCCAGTATTTCTTGTGTTTCCAAAATATATTGATTTAAAATTAATTTTTTATTTACCAAATTCAGTACGCACTGCTCATAATCCTCTTCGATCTGACTCCAGCCGGAATAGGAAATTTCTCCCCGCAGCAGCTTACCGGTTGCGACATTTAAATTATTGTCTGCCCACTCTACCAATTCACTGTAGGTTTCGATCTCATCTCTAAGCAGGGATATCATTTCGGATAGATAGTTCCATCTCGTTTTCAATTCTTTCTCTTTTTGTTCCAGTTGTAGTTTTATTTCTTCTTCCTGCGATCGTAGTATAAGGATATTTCTCCTTGTTATTCTGCTATCGAATATCGGTAATTCCACTCCGATATAGGCGGAATAATTATCCGTGTGGATATCTTTGGCGAAGGAATCGATAGAATGACCGTTTCCCCCCCAATTATAATTTACTCCCAAGGTTAGATACCAATCGAACTCTCCCTCTACCAGTTTTTTATCGATATCCAGAGACCTGAGTTGAGATTTAAGAATTTGTATCTTGGGATTATGTTCAAGATTGAAATCGGTGGAGCGAAAAACAAATAGCGTTGTGTCGATGCGAATGTCGCTTATTTTATCGCAGCCGATCTGATCCGCTAAATTCTGAAGATAATACTTATAGGTTTTTCTCTTTTCAGACAGCTCAAGCTCCGTTTGCTTTTCCTGGATTTTTATTTGGTTGAGCGTTAAAATATCCATTGTTCCGGTATTGTATTCGATAGCGGACATCGCTGCAACATTACGATTTCTAACCAATTTTTTTTCCAGAATATTAATAGTGAACTTTTGGTCGATTGCTTTATAATAATCTTGCACAAGCTCGAATATGTCCGAGTTAAGCTCGCTTTTTTGGCTGAAGGTCAGCTCATTGTATTTTAATTCGCTTTTTTTAAACTCTAATTTAGGAATATTCTTTTTGAAGAGATAGTACTTAAAATTAATGTTATTTTCCGCATTGATATAGGTCTGATCTTCGTAGAAATCATAGGTTAAGGACTTTGAAATGCTCAGCTCAGCATTGAAAGGAAATGTTTCCGACATGATGAGATTTCCGCTGAGATAATTATGATCATTGCGAATGCTGTCTCCTATCGTGGCTCCTTGTCTGGAGTAGTAATGACCCGGGGTTTGCAAACTACAGGTGAATTTGGGTAAAAAAGCTGCTTTTGTGTTATCGAGTGCATAATTCTGCCGGAGGATTTGCTCGGATCTTATTCGTCCGTCATAGCTGTTATGCAGGTATTCTTCTATAAGCTGTGCCAAGGTGAACGTGACGTTGGAAGCATATACAATATTTACTGTGAGAAGACATAATAACAGGAAAAGAAACGGCTTTATCTTTTTATTCATTTATGATTAAATTATCCTTTAGAATTTATAGAATACTTAAAGTATTATCTCTTGTTTTATGTCAAGAGAATACTTGGTTCGTTATTACTTTTATTTTACTGTATATTGTTTCATTTTTAAAACATCTATTCATTATTTATCATTTTTCTACATACGTCCCGTAATACCTAGCATAATACCCGTTTCTTTTTAACAACTCATGATGAGCACCTACTTC
>JACNJG010000047.1:8799-10037 GCA_014382685.1 Candidatus Cloacimonadota bacterium | reverse complement strand
AACTCGGATAAACCCGAGTTAAATAGAGAAAAGTGATTTAACGGGATGAACCGAAACAAAAAAGAACTCACGCAAAGACGCAAAGTTTTAAAAGATCAAATAAAATTTGTTATCTTCACTAGAATTACCTTGTCACAAGTCGAAGAGCTTGTGACAAGTAATTCGGATGCTATCCTTCAACTTAAAACATACTCTGCGACCAGTCTCCGTTCCGCCCTAGCAGGCATTCTCAAGTTTCAATTATGTAGGGTTATTTCCCAGAAATGGATAAATTTTTTTCCCAACCTTTTTAATATATTATTTTTCGATCTTTCTCTGTGTTCTCTGTGGTAAATTCCTTTTGGTTTATGTTTATCAGAGTTAGATATTTCATCCGATAATGAACGAAAAACTTGCATACAAGATGATGATTTATTTTTTTTACCTTAGCAATTATTCAAGAAATGAGGACTTATGAATATAAAAGAACTCATAAAAGCAGCGAAAGAAGCTTCTGCTCGCTCGTATTCTCCTTATTCCAGATATAAAGTAGGAGCTGCACTGCTTACAAAGAATGGAAAGATTCATACCGGAACCAATATTGAAAATGCGTCATTTCCTGCAGGAATGTGTGCTGAAAGGGTCGCACTATTTGAAGCGATCAAAAATGGAGATGATCAATTTGAAGCGCTTGCGATCTATGCTGAAGGGGAAAACTTTCCCTTTCCATGCGGGATCTGCAGGCAGGTTATTGCGGAATTTACTAGCGACCTCAAGATCATTATTGCAAAAAGTGAAGATGACTATGTTATAAAAAATATTTCCGAACTGTTACCTGATACTTTTGACTTTTCTGTGTAAATGAAGGAACAGAAAGCTCCAGATTGTCGAAATTGTGAGGGACAATTATTTTAACTGATTATAATCTTCAACTTTTCTGAATCTTATCAAGAAATTAATAATAGCAATATTGGTTACCACAACAATTAAAAATGATACGATGTGAAAAAAGTGAGATGACCCAATTGTAGCGCCCGATATAACGAATCTGCTATAAAATATCGATTCAATTACTTTTAACAGCAAACACAATCCATATCCAAAAATCGCTACTTTGACCGGTAATTTCAAAGCATAAATATCCTCGGATAATAATTTATAAAATTCTGATAAGAAAAATAAAACCGATAGAGAACTAAGGATTCTGGCTATATTGAACAATATTCTTCTTGTAAAATCAACGTTGTTTAAACAACCGA
>JACNJG010000047.1:0-8489 GCA_014382685.1 Candidatus Cloacimonadota bacterium | reverse complement strand
AAGAGACATTCAAAATTTGCTAAAAGAAATGATGCGATCTTTTCCGGTTGTGACAATCACAGGTCCTCGTCAATCAGGTAAAACAACATTAGTAAAACAAACATATCCGGATATGGATTATGTCTCATTAGAAGAACTTGATACACGGGAACACGCAGAAATTGACCCCAGAAATTTTTTATCACAATTTTCAAATAGCGTAATTATTGATGAAATACAAAAGGTTCCCTCTCTATTATCATATATTCAAACACTTGTCGATTCTGAACAGAAAAATGGCAGATTTCTTTTAACAGGAAGTAATCAATTTGAATATATGAGTAATATTTCTCAATCACTTGCAGGAAGAACCGGTATTCTGAAACTGCTTCCTTTCTCCTATTCCGAAATATATGAAGATTCTTATATTCCCCAAAATGAAGTTTTGTATAAAGGATTTTATCCCAGAATTTTTGATCAAAATATACGCCCTGAATTATTCTTATCCAGTTATTTAGAAACCTATGTGGAAAGAGATGTACGGTCTATCACAAAAGTTCATGATTTGATGCAGTTCCATCGTTTTCTCCAACTTTGTGCAGGAAGAACAGGGCAAATCCTAAGTTTTAGCAATATTGGAAACGATTTAGGGATTGATCACAAAACCGTGAAAGAATGGATTTCTATTGCTTTAGCAAGTTATATTGTATTTCTTTTACCGCCGTATTATAACAATTACAATAAACGAATCAGGAAATCACCGAAATTATACTTCATCGATGTGGGACTTGCAACTCATCTTTTGGGAATTCAAAATAGCGAACAACTTCGAACCCATCCTCTGAAAGGAGAATTATTTGAAACTTTTGTGGTTATTGAATTCTTGAAAAAAAGATATAATCAAGGGAAAAGAAGTAACTTATATTATTTCAGAGACAACACTGGAAATGAAATCGATTTGATCTATGAAACCGGTTTAGGACCGATTCCTATCGAAATTAAATCTGCTCAAACCGTGAATTCTGATTTTTTTAAGGGCTTGAATTATTTTAGAAAATTAGATAAAAATATCGACACATCAATTCTCATAATGGGAAATGATATAAAACAGAAAAGAAACGAACACCTGGTCTATGGTTATCCCTTTATTGATGAATTATTTGAAAATGCCTAAATGAACAATAAATCTCCTCTAAAACGCTCCCTCGATCTCTCAAAAAACAGGATTGTATCTGCATGTGCAGGTGCTGGGAAAACCTATGCACTTTCAAAACGCTATTGCAAGATACTGGATGAGTTTACTGCGCAGAACCTGCAAAAGCCAAAATCCGAATGGCTGGGATACAAGAATATACTTGTTATCACTTTCACAAAAAAAGCTGCTGCCGAGATGTCGCGCAGAATCTATGAAGATCTGCACAAACTGCTTCAAGGAAATACAATTCAAGAACTCGAGGATCAAGGAATTTCCATAGGAGAGCATATCCAAACTGCTCCTGAGGAATACAAACGCTGGCTGCGCTCCACTTTCTCTCAAAATTATATAATGACAATTGATAGCTTCTGCGGCACCATACTTCGAGAAAATGCATTTCTACTTGGGATCGATCCTCAATTTAAGACTTCGGACGAACTGCTTGCGAACAAGATGTATCAAGAAACACTTTCAGAATTTCTCACCACAAAGAGTAGAGCATTCAATGAAAAACTTAAAAACATTCTTAAATACACTGATAAAAATGGCTTAGAGAGATTCTTCAATTACTTTGAGCACAACAAGGTTTTTCTTGAGGAATGGATCCATTATATACAAATTCACACCGAACAAGATATTTATGATCGTTGGCTCGAAAAGTACCTTCATGAGTTCGATGCGGACTCAGCCCTGTCTGAATTAAGAAAAATCGCAACACTGTCTCAGACTGTGAAGCTGAATGAAGAGAATACTTTGCAAAAACTTCATGATCTTATCAACAGCGTTCCTCAGGATTCGATTCTAGAAAAGCGCCGCTTTATCATGATTGAAATTCTTCCAATACTTATGACTGCAAAACGAGAATCCTATTATTCTGATAGAAGTTGTCATTTTATTCAGAAAAAATCTGCCTTTATAAATGACACTGCTTATAAAGCGTTTAAGCAAATCACTTCAAAGGTGATCTCGGTTTTGGAACAGGAAATCCCTGCAGAAAAAGTTCTGCTTGCACCATCCTCAGAGGATAAAAAATCCATTACGGTTTTGAAAGATTTCGTCAAACTTTATACAGAATTTGAAGAGAGACTCTGGAACACTCAACTTCAAAAAAACTATCTTACTTTCAATGAAGTAATAATCAAAACCCGTAAACTTTTGAATGAGCATGAGGATGTAAGGCGACGGATTGCCGGGAAGTTCAAGCATATCTTAGTTGATGAATTTCAGGACACCAATAACCTGCGCTGGGATATTATCAGACATATAGCTCAAACAGAAAATGGCATCATTCGAGATAAGGGACTCTTTATTGTTGGCGACAAAAAGCAATCCATTTATAGGTTCCAGCAAGCAGATGTGGAAGTAATGAATAGGGCTCAAGATGAGCTATCAAATCTTTCTGATGATACACTTATTGAATTTAATGATAACTATAGAGCATCAAAAAATTATATCCGGCATGTGATTAATCCCATATTTACAGATGTATTTTCTTCTCCGGAACACCCCTTTGAAGCAAATTTTGAAGAGACAACCTATCCGGACCACAACAGCTCTGAAACTGAAATTTCTGATAAAACACAAATCCTTTGCGACATTCATGCCACATCTTATGAGCCCAATGAACCTGAATATGTGCCGGCACTTCATGCTGCATTCATGGCAAAGAAATATCTGAAATGGGCTGATGAAGTTGGACTTGAGGAAGATGTAGTAGTCGGGATTTTGCTGAGGAATTTTATTCATATTCATGAGTACTTGCGCATATTTCAAAAATACGATCTGCCTTTTCAAATTATTGGCGAAAGAAACCTGTTTTCACAGCAGGAAATTTATGATCTTTTCCATTTTATCAGTGTGATGATAAATCCACATGATGATGTCGCCCTTGTCGGGCTTTTGCGCAGTCCATTTTTCTGCGTTGAAGATACATTAATCTACGAACTTAAGGATCGAGAAAAGGAAATCTCGATTTTTGACTTCATGGAAGAGGATGAAACTTTTGCATTTATCCATAATACCATTGTGGAATGGCGACAATCTGCTCGATCTATTCCATTGGATAATTTATTGCAGAATATACTTTCCCAAGATCACAGAGAGTTTGGCTATATCAGTGAAATTGGAGGTCCGCAACGGCTGGCAAATATCGATAAGATCATCCATGTTCTTCACTCTCTCCAGATGGACGGCAATTCTCTTCAAGGAATTCACGAATATCTTTCCTATCAATTAGACCACAAAAGCGACGTTGCCCAGGGAGACCTGCCTACATCGGCAAAAGTGCAGATAATGACGATCCATAAGGCAAAAGGACTCGAGTTTCCGGCTGTAATTATTCCTGAGTTGGACAGCACCTCTACAAAGAAAAATGCTGGCATTATTTATCACAGCAGATTGTTGCCAGGAGAACAAATTGAAGTAGGTGTCACATTAAAAGAGAGTGTTGAATCAATAAAGACAAACCTGCTTGAAAATATTAAAAGACAGGATAAGGTAGAGCAGGAAGCTGAGGACAAGCGTCTCTTTTATGTTGCGGTGACACGAGCAAAGTATCGTGTAGCATTGCTCGCAGATTTCAAGGGTAATCCCAAAAAGAGTTCCTGGTGGAATGAATATGTCTCCAAAACTTTTACACTCCCAAAAACTTCGATGCAAGAAGAATGGGATTCTGTAGAAACTCCTGAAAAAATATGCATTTCTTATGAAAGTATCGAAGAAATGAAGGGAGCGCTGCAAAAAGATGAGGATACTCAAAGCAAAAAAATGATCTGGAAGGAGCTTCTTGCAAACAAGGAACTTCAGAAAATGTGGCAGGTAACTCCTCATGTCATAATGGAAAGTGTTTTCCCTGAGATTATATTTGAGAGTAGTCGCGAAGAAAATAGTGCAGGAGAATGTCATCGAGCATTTGGCTCGATATTTCATGCAATCATAGCGAATCATTGGTGGAATTTGACCACTCACAAAGAAAATATTTGTATTTATATGGAAAGAGTTTATCCTGAAATTTCCTTTGAAGATATTGAGCAGAAATTACAAACACATTTATCCAATTTTATTTCCAGTGACCTTTATCAGATAGTAAACTCCCTCCCTTCGCAAGAGCTCTTTCATGAACTGCCGGTTCGGGGATGGCTGGAGAACGGAGAAATCTATCTTGAAGTAAACGGAATCTTAGATTTGCTCTATAAAAATGGAGACAAGTGGTATATATTTGATTTCAAGACAGATAAAACACTTCGTGCTCACCACATATATGAAATCCAGCTTCAAACATATCAATGGATGGTGAAACAGCTGTACAACATCGATGCACAGGCATTTATTTATTATTCTTCGATTAATGAACTTCGTGAAGTGAAGTGGGAGGATGAATACTATGTGAAGATATTTCCGGAAGAACAGCATCCTTTTGTACTCTCCGGACTTGAGGATATATCAATTTTAGAAAATATCCTGAGCAAACTGAATCTTCATGATCGCATACTGATTCTTAATCCAACTAATTATCAATCTAAGAGAATGACCCAGGCACTCGCAAAGAGAAAACTCCTTACTCCAAATATCCAAATTACTACACTCAATAACCTTCTAGTGATGCTTTCTGCACAGGAAAAAAGAATAACTCCTGAATGTGGCACATTGCTTGTAAAAAAAGCTGCGGAAGGAGTCCCCCTGAAAGAAGGAACAGTAGAATTGCTTTCTGATGCTTTTCGCAAATGTACGCTCTGGAAACAAAAATTTAGAGCAAGTGATGAGTTTGAGAAAATCCATTCAAACTATGAGCAGCTCCGCCAGGAAAAACATTACAAATATGATTTTGAAATCCCAAATAAAGGTCTCAAAAATTTCTTTGATGGTAAAACGGTCATTCTAAACGGATTTTATAAAGAGAGTCCCCTTGAATTTGAAGCAGTATCACAGATATCAAAGCATACTGAGAAACTTTATTTTATTAATAATTTTGATGCTTTTAAAATGCATTCCTCTTTTGATATTACTCCCAATATATGGAATACTGTTATACAAAAAAATAGTGAATCCGAATCCCGCTATACTCAACAATACTCTATCGAAACGGAGATCGATTCGATTGCCGGACAGATACACCGCTTGATGAAAGATGGTCGAAATATCTCTAAAATAAAAATGGCTGTATCCAGTATGGATGCCTATCTTCCAGTGATACGGAAAATTTTTCCTTCTTATGGAATCCCCTATCACTCACTTGCGGGCAATAGATTGATCGACAAGCCCCTCACAAATTTTATGACCTCTCTGCTCACAATTATGCTCTCATCGGAAAGACTCACCTGGAATACAGTATCCTCTCTTGTGCTCCATCCTCTTTTTGATACCGAAAGGGACATTTTCGAACTCGACGTACATTTGAGAAAAAATGGAATTCACTATTTTAGTGATATTACCGAGATCAAAGACATCAAAAACTATTCTGAAGCTATTCATCATATTACAGATTTGATCAGCAATATAAAAGATATAGCGACCAATTTATCAGGCACTTCACTTCTTGAGAGAATTGATAATTTGTTTAATGAAACTGGTATCAACACGAGGATAGAACAGAATGAAAGCTTGCATGAATCCTATCTCCATATTCAAAAATGTATAAAAAATACTCTCGATATTTATCATGATATCGGGCTTCAGCTCAAACCTGATAATATTCTAAAAGACATTAAAAAAGCTCTAAAGACCCAGGAGATCCCTTCTCGAAAAGGACATAAAGGCGTTGAGATCCTTGGTTTCATGGATACGCTTGAACTTAATGACGTGATCCTTTTCATTGTCGGATTATCAGAAAACTACTTCCCTGTTCCGCAAAAAAATAATCCCTTTGCTTCATCCATTCCGGCATATAACTGGGAAAAAAGTGTGATGCTCCTCAACCATTGGCAAAAACTTGATTCTGAGCTTTACTACTCATGCGCAGAGCGGGATATGGACGGAAATGTTCTCAATCCATCAACCTTGCTGGAGACATTTACACAAACTAATGAAATTAACGATCAAGCCACCGAACCGGTCACTGCTCGCCAGCATTATCTCTCCTATTATGATCATATAATTGAAAACCCGATCTTGCCCGTTTTGAAGCGTCATAATGAATATCAAATCGATGCAATGGGTTCTTACAAAGGTTTGGTGAAAACCGATGGAAAATCCACATTCGCCTTTTCTGCAAGTGATATGAACACACTCATTCAATGCCCGATGCAGTATCTGTTCAAAGATGTACTTAATTTAAAACCGCTCTCCTATGATGAAGATGCCGAGCAAAGATTACAGGTCGGAAATGTCATTCATAAGGCGCTCGAACATTTCGGAAAAAATAACGGATTCCCGATATTAAAAGAAAGCACTGCACAAGCTCTCGATCTGATTGCAGAATCCCTTTTCTATGCCCTTAATAAATTTCATGTTGATACCGACAGAGACCTTTTCATCAGAAGAGTATATTCACCTTATGCAGATGGACTAAGCTCCGGCAAAGAGGATAATCTGCTGGTACAGCTTCTTACATTTGACAGCGATTATTTAAAAGAATATTCACCAATCAATTTTGAGCAGGTTTTCGGTATGCTGGAATCTGGAAAAGATGACACATGGACTGTTTACCAACTCAAGAATGAAAAAGTCACACTGCACTTTCGAGGGAAGATAGATGGAATTTTCCAAAAGAATGATCAACTTGAAATACTTGGCATAGATTACAAAACCGGCTTTAATCCCACTCCTGCCGAGATCGAATCCTTCTGGGATATTCAACCATTCTTATACATTCTGGTCATGAAATCACATTTCCCTGAAAGCAAGATCGCATTTCTTTACGAATCCTTAAAAGACATTGCAAAATCAAAGGATAAGCAGCTTACTTTATATGAAGAGAATGAGCTATTCATTATCACTCATAAAAAAACAACGCTCAGTCAATCCAAAGAAGCCACAAAGAATCTTCTTCTTCATTATGGAACAAAAGTGACGAAAGGCGAGTTTCATATTCGGGAAAGGGAGTATGGCAGCAAACCCTGTAGCTATTGTGATTTCAAGCGACTCTGCCGAAAAGATTGCTTCCCTTTCAAATTAAAGGATATTCATCAAATTTTAGAATCCGCACAAAATGGATAAACATGAAAAAAATCGCAACAATTACCATTATTCTTTTAACTATTATTCTGTCATTTAATATTTATGGGCAAAACCATGCATGGCTCAATGAGATCAACAGACTTGCAAACGATGACACCATTTCCGATGATTCGCTTTATACGATCCTCACTCATTGGAATTCCTATCCACAGCCAGACTCAACAGGTGTGTTCATTACATATTACAATCAGATTAATGACACACTGAATGCACCTTACGTGCTTTATATTCCATCTAATTACGATCCTTCAGAAAAAACTGCAATGATCGTAAATCTGCATGGCGGAGTCAGCACAAGGGAATTTTATTCGTTAGATGAGGGCTTTCCTCAGGAAGTTCCTTTCATTCCATTTGCACAAGAGAATAATTGGCTCATTCTGTTTCCTTTTGGAAATATCGATACTTCGTGGTGGGACCTAGCAGGCGTCAAAAATATTCAAACTCAAATTAGAATACTCAAAACCTATTACAACATCGATGATGACAGGATATTTCTAACCGGCTTTTCCGATGGAGCTTCAGGTTCTTTTTTCATGGCAATGACCTCTCCCGATGATTTCGCGTCGATGTATCCTCTTAATGGATTTCTTTCTGTTGGCTCTATCGTTACAAATAGACCTACTTATTTGCCGAATTTGAAAAATCGGTCTGTAAATGTGATCAATACTGATCTTGATGGGCTTTATCCTGCAGCACGAATGCGTCTTATTATCGAGCTTGCTCTCGAAGCCAAAGCTGATATTTTATACAAAGAGTACTGGGGAATCGGGCATGCATTTGATTATGCAGATGACGAAATTCCTATTATGATAAACAGTATGAAGCTGCAACCACGGGATATATTTCATTCCTCAATTTATTGGGAATCGTGGACTCCTGAATATGGTAAATGTGATTGGTTGGAGATTATTGAGATTGATTCCACTTTGGAGAAGAAATCGTGGCATAAGGAATATCAAATCCAATTGCCGGATGACAGAATTAGCTTTGGCTTTTATCCTGATGACGACTCTGATTTTGATGGTATAATTGTGAATAATCTCGTTGAAGGAGAAACACCTGCTCGTCAAATGGGACTTGAGGAACGGGATCTTATCATAAAAATGGATGGCATTACAATACATTCACTAAATGATATGGA
>JACNJG010000049.1 GCA_014382685.1 Candidatus Cloacimonadota bacterium | reverse complement strand
AGCCATGGAATTGTACATGATACCTCAAGTTTAGTATATAAAATTGAAAAATATCAGCGCAAATCAGCTTAATCTGTGACAATCTGTGTTCTATTTGGGCAAGAACTTGACACAAAAAACTATGTTTGCTTAGAAGCTAATCAAAATAATCTAAGTGGTGAACTGGATGACAAAGAAGCTTATCACAAAAGAGATGTGGGTCGAAGAAATTCTGGAGAAATATCCCACAGCTCAGGAATTCCTCTCAAAGAAAAATATCGTATGTGTAATGTGCGGTGAACCCGTGTGGGGTTCTCTGGAAGAATTGATGCGGGATAAGGATTTTTCCGACAAGGAAATCGAGACAATTATTAAAGAATTAAATAAATTTATAAAGGAATAAGGAGGTATTTTCATGCCTAATGCAAAATTGCAGGTACCATACCCCGAAAACGAGCCGATTCTCGGCTATCGGGCTGGGTCGCCTGAAAAGAAACTTCTTAAAAAAACGCTTACGGAAATGATGAACACGGAGATCGAGATCCCGCTTATTATCGGCGGGAAAGAAATCAAGACCGGCAATCTTGGCGAATGCAGAATTCCTCATGATCATAAGCATATCATTGGGAAATACCACAAAGCAGGAGCCAAAGAGGTGGAGATGGCTATCGAAGCAGCGCTGGAAGCTCGTGAAAAATGGGCATCCATGCCGTGGGAAGACCGTGTCGCTATTTTCCAGAGAGCTGCCCAATTACTTGCTACGAAATATCGTCCCATCATCAATGCAGCAACCATGCTGACTCAAAGTAAAAATGTATTCCAGGCAGAGATCGATTCTGCATGCGAACTCATAGACTTCTTCCGCTTCAATACCTATTATGCGATGAAGATATACGAGCGACAGCCGAATTCAGCACCCGGAATGTGGAATACACTCGAGCATCGTGCGTTGGAAGGATTCGTGTTTGCAGTAACACCTTTTAATTTTACTTCGATTGCTGGAAATCTGCCGTCTGCACCAGCGTTAATGGGTAATGTTGCATTATGGAAACCTGCTTCTTCTGCAGTATTTAGTGGCTATTATCTTATGAAATTATTCCAGGAAGCAGGCGTGCCGGATGGTGTGATAAATTTCATACCCGGCTCCGGAGCACAGGTCGGAAATCCTGTTCTGCAAAGCTCAGATCTAGCAGGTGTGCACTTTACAGGAAGCACAGCAACTTTCCAGAGCATGTGGAAAACTATCGGCAATAATATTGAACATTATAAAACATATCCGCGTATCGTTGGAGAGACCGGCGGAAAGGACTTCATCGTTGCTCATACTTCGACAGATATTGATGCGCTCAGAGTTGCAATTGTGCGCGGCGCTTTTGAATATCAGGGGCAGAAATGCTCTGCTGCATCACGTGCTTACATACCCAAGAGCGTGTGGGCACAGCTCAAAGATCCGCTTATCGAAGATATTAAATCAATCAAAATGGGCGATGTTATGGACTTCAGAAATTTCATGAATGCAGTCATCGATAGAGCTGCTTTTGATTCAATTACAGATTACATCAAATATGCAAAAGCTGCTAATGATGCTGAAATTCTTGTTGGCGGAAATTTTGATGGCTCAAAAGGTTATTTCATCGAACCCACTGTCATTCTCACTACCAATCAAAAATTTAAAACAATCGAAGAAGAGATTTTTGGACCTGTGATAACACTTTATATATATGATGATGATAAGTTTGAAGAAACCCTTCATCTCTGCGATGAGACCTCACCTTATGCGTTGACAGGTGCCATCTTTGCGAATGATAGAGAAGCAATTCTCTTAGCCAAGGATATTCTGCGTAATGCTGCTGGTAACTTCTACGTAAATGACAAGCCAACCGGAGCAGTTGTCGGTCAGCAGCCCTTTGGTGGTGCGCGTGCTTCAGGAACGAACGACAAAGCGGGTGATATGATCAATCTCCTACGCTGGGTATCGCCGCGTACGATCAAAGAAACCTTTAGCCCACCCACCGATTACCGTTATCCATTCATGGAAGAAGAATAAAAAATATGAACCACGAAATGCACCCGTCTCCATTACATTACGCCGAGGCAGGCGAAAGAGCACGAAACAGATAAAGTTATGTTTCAAGAGAAAATTGCTTTTGAAATCTGTTATCATGTTCTATTGCTTTTCGTAGTTAACAAATCAGAAATGAAAGAATAATAAATGAACCACGAGATGCACGGAAAACACGAAATTAATGAAAAGACTTTTAAAGAATATGGCTTTTATAGTTTTGTTATCCAAACAGGGTCTAACTTATCATTGCGTTCCCAGGCAGGGGCTTGGGAACGAGTGTACGTTTGACTTGCCCCTAGTTATATTTTCGTGTTTTTCGCCTGCCCCGTTTAATTTGTTTTTATTCAACTGGGGTGTTAATTCGTGGTTACAAAAATAGGAGATAAATGAAAGAGATACTTGAAAAACTCGGTATTAAAGAAGTGAATCACGGTGCTTATTGTGGAGAATGGCTGCACACAACTGGTGAAGAGATAACAGTGTATTCTCCAATCGATGATTCCGTTCTTGCAAAAGTGAAAACAGCAACTGCCAAAGACTATGACATCGTTGCAGAAAAAGCTCATGAAGCGTTCAAAATCTGGAGAAATATTCCTGCTCCACAACGCGGTGAGATCATCCGCCTGATCGGTCTTGAACTAAGAAAATATAAGGACGAGCTCGGCAGATTAGTAACTATGGAAATGGGAAAGATCTACACAGAAGGTCTTGGTGAAGTGCAGGAAATGATCGATTTGGCTGATTTCGCAGTTGGACTATCACGCCAGCTTTATGGCGCCACCACCCAGTCCGAACGCCCTGAACACAGAATGTATGAGCAGTACCATCCGCTTGGCGTGATCGGTATTATTTCTGCCTTCAACTTTCCAGTTGCTGTGTGGGCTTGGAACGCATTTATAGCAGGCATTTGTGGTGATACAATGATATGGAAACCTTCAACTTCAACTCCGTTGACTGCAATTGCTGTGACGAATATCGTGCACAAAGTTCTAAAAGAACAGGATGTGCCAAAAGCGATCTTCAACCTTGTCATCGGGCGTGGAAGCGAGATCGGTGAAAAGCTTATCAATGATAAAAATATATCTCTTGTCAGCGCAACAGGAAGCTGCCAGATGGGTAAAAGAGTGCATCAAGCTGCTGCAAAACATTACGGCAGAGTGATACTAGAACTCGGTGGCAACAATGCCATTATCGTGATGGAGGATGCGAATATCGAACTGGCGCTCAAAGCAGTGCTTTTTGGTGCAGTCGGAACAGCAGGACAGCGCTGTACATCCACACGCAGAGTGCTTCTTCATGAAGATATCTTTGATGATTTTGTTCAAAAACTGGAAAAAGCTTATGGCTCTGTTTCAATTGGTAATCCGCTCGAAGAAGGTGTGCTTATGGGTCCGCTCGTTGATAAGTCGGCAGTAAAAGCGTATAAAAATGCCCTCGAAAAAATCGAAGAACAAGGCGGCGAGATAATTTACGGCGGAGAAGTACTGACCGAAGATGTACCGGGAAGTTGTTATGTGCTTCCGACAATTGCGATCGCCAGAAATAACATGCAGATCGTTCAAGACGAAACCTTTGCACCGATCCTCTACATCATCAAGATCAAAAATATTGATCAAGCGATAGAGCTTCATAATGATGTTCCGCAGGGACTTTCTTCAGCAATATTTACCAATAATCTTCAGTATGCCGAGCAGTTCCTCAGCGATAGAGGAAGCGATTGCGGTATTGCAAATGTAAATATCGGAACAAGCGGTGCTGAAATAGGCGGTGCATTTGGCGGTGAGAAAGAAACAGGTGGCGGGCGTGAAGCCGGAAGCGATGCATGGAAGGCGTATATGCGCCGTCAAACGAACACAATAAACTGGGGCAAAACAATGCCTCTGGCTCAAGGTGTTGAATTCGATATTGAATAAGAATTATATAATGAAATGATAAAATTCTTGAAAGAAATCTGAATGTATTTCAAAGTGGGGCATAAAAAAAATGTCCAACTTAAATTTTTTGATGAAAAGGAGAAACATGGCTGATCAAAAACAACAGAAGATCAAGATCAATATACCCAAAGAACATTCCGAGGGTATCTATTCAAATGTAGCTTTTATGAACTTCAATCAATCGGAATTCGTGGTAGATTATGGAAGAATTTTACCGGGAGTACCGGAAGCAACAGTCTATTCCAGGATAATACTCTCTCCACAGCATGCAAAACGATTCATGCAGCTTTTGGATAGAAACCTGAAAAAGTATGAAGAACAATTTGGTGAAATAAAATTACCCGAGCAGGGATCAAAGAAAAATATCGGCTTCCAACAGGCAACTATAAATAGCTGATCTCTTCGTTTGGGATGTCAATAAATTAAAGAGAATATCGAATGATGAAATTAGAAATTAGAAATTAGAAATCAGAAATCCGCAATCTAAAATCTCCAATCGGTGTTCTTAAATCAAATAAAGACTATATGGAATATCGAACAAGGATTAGCGATTTAAGATTTAAGAAGTGGAATAGATCCGAAATCATAAATCGGTGTGCCTTTGTTATATGTTATATAGTGTTATTGAGTTTTTTTAGTTCACTATCTGCTGGTCAGAAATGGGATGAATTCATACTTGAACTGCGAGCAGGAGATATCCTTCATGTTGGAGATTCGTGCTGGATAGTGCCGCAGGACACGACATACATCATTACCGATTCAATTCCATTTTTCGTTCAAAAAGATACCACGAATACACCTGAGTTCTATGAAACTGTTAAGAGCGAAGCAGATAAATCCGATTTTACAAAACGGCTTTTCGATCTCGCATTTAAAAGAGGAACTGGAAACAAAGACCCCCTATACAAGCTCGAGAAAAGTGAATTACGGTTTTTCCCATACAAGAATAAAATAATTCGGAATATTTATATAATGACTATTCCGATTTTCCAGTCCGATACAGACAAAGATATCAAAATAATTCAGTGGGCAAAGAAAACTGGTGTTAAGCTGCACATCGATACAAGGAAATGGATTATCAAAGACATTCTGCTATTTAAAGAAGGTGAAGCTCTTTATCCAATATTAATGGCAGAGAATGAAAGAATGCTTTATGAACTCCCTTTTATAAATGAGGTTTATTTCGAAATTTATCAATGCTATAATGATCCCGATTATGTTGATGTTGTGGTCCTCACAAAGGATAAATTCCCTGTTGGTGCCAATCCGGGTATCTCTTCGCTGGACTCCTATCATCTTGAAATATATGATCTGAATGTCGCAGGATTGGGACAAGAAGTAAGTGCAAAAGTTGCATATGATGGAGGAAAAAAAGAAAAATTCTCTCTTCAGCATGCTCTTTATAAAGTGTATCATATCGGAAATACTTTTATTTCAGGAGAATTGTTTTATTCAAATCCTGGATATGAAGAACGTTATGGTTTTGTGTTCAAAAGAAATTTCATACCTCACAAAATCAATATTGCCGGAGGACTTGGCTTGGAGAGGGTGAACACAACTCACACTCACAGTCCGGACGATAGCACATTTATTGAAAATCCGCTTGAATATGTTAAGAGTGATGTTTATGTTGGTGTTGCAGAATTACTGAAAATGTTCAGCCCGTTAAGAGTTGAATATCTTGTTGAAATGGTGAGAGTTACACACTATGATTACTACAAATATCCTTTGATCGGGTCTTTGTTTAATGATAGAACTGAGCTGTTACTTTCCTTTAATCATCATAGAAGTAAGTATTACAGAAGTAATCTTATATATGATTTCGGTGAGATTGAATATATACCATACGGGCATTTGATCGAGATTATTGGAGGAGTGGAGTATCCTGAATTTTATGATAAACAATACTATGCGGGAGTTCGTTTTTCCCAGGGCAATTTTATATTTAAGAGAGCTTTATACTATTATTTGCAGTTTGGACTTGGAGGTTATTTTGATAGATTCCGATTGAATGATCTTAATGAAGGAGTTCTTTCATTTAATGCTCATTTTTTTACCAAACATTATAAAATTGGAAATTACGGGATTAGAAATTTTATAGAATTTGATTATATGAAGGGATTGAATCAGCCCGATTTCCAATATATTGATCTTCATAACATGCAGGATATTCGAGGATTTGATGATACTCAGGCACGTGGACAGCAACGGCTGGTAATTAATTTTGAAAGTGTTGCCTATACTCCGTGGGATCTTATTGGTTTCCGTTTTGCGATGTTTGGATTTTTCGATATTGGTTTTCTTGGAAAAGCAAATAGCAACATATTTCTTGATAAAAATTATATTGGCTTTGGCGGCGGAGTGCGAATGAGGAATGAAAATCTCGTGTTCAAGACAATACAGCTTAAAGTAACCTATTTTCCTGATATTGATGGGAATGATAAAATATCTCTTTCACTTTCAGGTAAGCCGGATCTGAACCTTCCGGGTTTTGATGTAAAATGCCCTGAAACCATAAAGTTTGAGTAACGAGACCTTGCGAATGGTCGGAGAAATAGGACGCAGACCCACGCAGATTGTACTGATTTTCGCAGATTAAAGAAATTTTCACCACCCGTCTCAATTTCATTACGACGTGGCATGCGAATTATCACGAATTATCACAAAAGTGTTATTGTAATATGATCTCATTGGATTAAACTTATATACTATAAAAAAATTGTCATTCTGAATGGAGCGTAGCAAAATGAAGAATCTATTCGCTTAAAATAGATATTATATTATAAGAATACTTTTTGCTTGAATTATCAGATTCTTTCCTTTAATAGCACGCAGATGAACGCAGATTAAAGAAATTTTTAACTACCCGTCTTCATTTCACTACACCGTGGCAAGTAGAGGAATTTTTCGTTTTTAATTTTCAATTTTAATTTTTCATCAGTGGAAACTTGTTCACCTCCTGACGATTCAGTGTGCCATTTTTTACTTGTATTGCAAAATTATGATTTTGTGATGTTATACTTGACTTAAAATTATGCACTAAAAAAATTCAACAAATTTTTCATAAAAATAATTTACGTATATGAAAGGGTTCCCTCATGAAGAAAAACTGGTTTAGGACAACAGTCATTATTGTTGTTTTTCTTGTAACGATCTACTATCTTTTACCACTCATTGCGAAACATAACTACGCTATCGTGAACATTGATGTCTATGATCAGGACTCAACTCTGATCTATGAAATAAATGAGCATGAATATAAAATTGGAAGTAATCTTTTCGGACAGGAATTCGAAGATCAAATAACTATGACAGAACTGTATGATTCCATTTCTGTAACAGGTAAATTGCCTGATCATATGCTCAGAAATGTGGAAGGAGAGATTGATTTTACTAAGGATCAACTGATAATTGCTGAGCTGGTGGAGATGACCTCAAAAGTAGAATTGCCCACCTGGTTCAGCAGAAAGGAACTCAAGCTTGGTCTTGACCTGCAGGGTGGTATGCATCTTGTGCTTGAGGTTGATACAGAAGGACTTGATTCTGAAACCGCAGATAATGCTATAAAGAGCGCTAAGCATATTATTACAAATCGTATCGACCAATTCGGTGTGGCTGAGCCGACAATTCAAAAGATAGGGAACAAGAGAATTCTTGTACAACTACCCGGACTTCGTGATGCAGGCAGAGCAAAAGATCTTATCGGGAAAACCGCATTGTTGGAATTTCAGCTTGTTGCAAAAACCGAGGATATCAGAAATACAGTTGAAGCTATTGATGAATACTTAGAAAGCAATTATGATAAATACGCATACTTGAAAACCATTGAGGTTGAGCAGTCAACTGCTGTTGAAGAAGCGCTTTTCGAAAGAGAAGGTGCTGATTCACTTGCAGATTCCACTGCCGCAGCTCTCGAAGATACTTCCCACGATAATCTATTCTCTAATCTCATTGCTATATATGGACAGCGTTTGATAGTACGCCCCGAAAATATCGATCTATTCAGGAAGGTTATAAACCTACCTGAGATAAAAGAGGTCATGCCCGAAGGTGTGGTCATACTTCTCGGAAAAGTTGATAAGGATAATATTCAGGGAGCTCGTCCCGTCTATTTCCTGTATGACACTGTCGAACTCACAGGTACTCATCTGAAGAATGCAGACGTCCGTATTGGGCAGGGAATGGATCCTAAGATAGCAAACAAACCCTATGTAAGTCTGCAATTTGATAACGAAGGTGCACGAATTTTTGCAAATGTAACAGGCAGTCATATTAATGAACAACTTGCGATCGTGCTGGACGATATTGTACATTCTGCACCGGTCATTAATGATAAGATCAGAGATGGAAATGCGATGATCACAGGTATTGGCGAGATGAACGAGGCAAAAGACCTTGCGATCGTACTCACTGCTGGTAACCTTCCTGCTCCGGTTAATATTGTCGAAGAGCGTACTATCGGCCCAACACTTGGTTCAGATTCTATCAAAGCCGGATTTAAAGCTGCATTGATCGGTCTTGTGCTTGTCATGATTTTCATGATAATTTATTACAAACTTTCCGGTATGATCGCTAATATCGCACTTTTCGCAAATATACTTATTATACTTGCAGTTCTTACTATGCTTAATGCCAGTTTGACAATGCCCGGTATAGCAGGTATCATTCTAATAATCGGTATGGCAGTCGATGCGAATGTGCTTATCTTTGAGAGAATTCGAGAGGAGCTTCGTGCCGGTAAAACGGTGCGAACAGCAATTGATAATGGCTACAAACGAGCGGTTATCACCATTGCTGATGCGAATATTACAACGCTTATTACTGCGGTCGTGCTTTATTTTTTCGGAACCGGTCCGATTCGTGGTTTTGCAGTTACATTGAGTATTGGTATTCTTGCTTCCATGTTCACAGCGATTGTGGTAACCAGGGCTATTTTTGATGGTGTGGTTACTCGCAAACCCAGAAAAAAACTTAGCATTTAAGAGGAGATCAATATGAATTTCTTATCAAATACTAATATAGATTTTATCAGCAAGCGTAAAATTGCTTTTGTTATTTCTGCTCTTTTGATAGTCGCTGGTATCGTGTCGTGGATCATTCATGGCGGACCTCAATATGGTATTGATTTTACCGGCGGAACACTTTTTGAATTTGATTTTACACCTAATACAATTGAGACTCCTCCTGTTGAGATCCAGACTATTCGTAACATACTGAGTTCAGAGGGTTTCAGCGAGGCGGTCATTCAGGAATTTGGTAATCCAAACATCATCTTAATAAAGATCAAAACAAGCGAAAATCCCCGTGAAGATGAAGAAGCTCTGATGAGTGTTCTCCGCACAAATTTCCCCAATTATGCAGCAAATAAAACCGAAGTTGACTTTCTGCGAAGAAGCGAGCATGTAGGTTCAAAAGTAGGGAAAGAACTTCGTGGAAAAGCTATTATTGCAATTCTGATCTCTATGCTCGGTATCATTATATATATATGGTGGAGATTTGAGCTTACTTTTGGTTTTGCTGCGGTTCTGGCACTTATACATGATGTGGTGATCACAGTCGGACTTCTCTCGATTTTCAATATCGAAATCACCATCAGTGTGATCGCAGCATTGCTTGCAATTGTAGGTTATTCTCTTAATGATACGATTGTGCTTTTTGTGAGGATTCGAGAAGATCTTAAGATCTATCGAAAAGAGAACTACGAATCGATTATTAATCATAGTATTAATGAAGTCCTCTCACGAACTGTTATTACATCGTTCACTACACTTATCGTTGTTATGATAATGTTCTTCTTTGGCGGTGAGGGAATACGAGCATTCTCAACCACACTTCTCATAGGTATTCTTATTGGTACCTACTCTTCCATCTTCATTGCGAGCCCAGTTCTTGTTGCTTATAGGAATTGGAAAACCAAACATTCGGAGAAGAAACACCGAAGAGTGTAGCGCAACTTAGTAACCACGAAATATCAGTCTTCTCCGCCAGCTGGCGGATACGCCTTGACAGGCACGAAAGAGACGAAAAAATTAAGCGGAGCGTGGCGTAGTCGGATGGTTAAAAGTATTTATT
>JACNJG010000201.1 GCA_014382685.1 Candidatus Cloacimonadota bacterium | reverse complement strand
CCGAAATTTCTTTATTTATGAACTCTGTTAAATTATAAACTTGATAAATTTTTCCGCTATCAGCATTCTTTGTTTATGAAAGTACAAGAAATAATAGAATGGCTCAAACTGGTTTCTGATAAGAATATCTTGCATGAACTTAAGAGTGAAAACATAAAAAAGAGAATGAAAGATGGATAAATCAGAACAGACACAAATTACTATCCGAAAAGCAAGTCAGCAGGATATTGATACTACAATCCGGATCTGGCGTAACGCAGAGCTTACTCATAAACCAAAGGGGCGTGACACAAAGGAGAATCTACACTCTCAGCTTCGGCTTCCACAAATATGTGTGTTTATCGCAGCAATCAAAGGTAAGGATGTGGGTACGATCATGGTCAGTCACGATGGAAGAAAGGGCTGGTTGAACCGATTGGCAGTATTAAAAAAATATCGTAATAAAGGAATCGCTCAAAAGTTAATAGCTCATTCTGAAAATTGGTTAGCGTCTCAAGGATTAGAAATCTATGCAACTCTTATTGATGATCCAAATGACCCTTCGATGAATTTATTTATGAAAGCCGGCTATACCAAGCATAATGATATAGTGTACTTTACTAAGAAATTGAATCCTGACGTATAAAACAAAAGATTCGAATTTCAAATTTCAAATTTCTAATATCAAATGAAATACAAAAATTAGAAATTATACTATCTCTGTTTTTTTCTACAAATAACAAGTTGTTTGGTGGAACTCGACACAAAAGATGATCCGTTGAAATCTCCGAACTTTTCTACAATTTCAAAACCATTATAACAAAGCAGGTTATCAAGTTCTTCAGGATAGTATATTCGCATGTTTAACTCGACTGCAAATTCTTCTTTATTCCCAACCTTATAATACCATTTAATGTGATTTATCTGGGTTGCTCTTTCGTAAATATTGTTTTCTGTGATTATGACAGTATCATGCCCGTAGGGATCTTCGTATTCTGCAACCGGGAAACGATTATTCGGATCGCCCATGAGAATTTCCAATTTGGGATTGAAAATATCAATGATGAAGTGTCCATTTTCAGCGAGATGTTCTTTTACTGAATTACATAGTTCTTCAAAGCTTTCCCTGTTATGAATGTGAGCTATCGAATTGAAGGGAATAAAGATGAGATTGAATTTCTTATGAAGCGAGAATTTCCTGCAATCTGCATGGATAAATTTGCATGAAAGATGCTCTCTTTCGGCTTTCTCTTTTGCGACTTTGAGCATGCCTTCGGAAATATCAAGTCCTGTAATATCCAAGCCCTGCCGTGCAAGAGGTATAGTGATCCTGCCGGTTCCACATGCAAGCTCAAGAATTGGTTCGCCATATTTCTTTGCCTGCGTAATGTAAAAGAGAATGTCCTCAACTACTTCCATATGCTGTGCATCATAGTGAAGTCCATCGAGATAAAGTTGGTAGGAATCGATAGGTTTCATGTAATTATTATTTAGTAATCTTTTCCAATATTTTTTTTATTTTTTGCAAAGCTCGCCCACGATGACTTATCTTATTCTTTTCTTCCACAGCAAGCTCTGCAAAGCTTTTGCCTGTGTCATGCAGATAAAATATTGAATCGTAGCCAAAGCCCTTTGTGCCTTTTTCTTCCACACCGATATAACCTTCACACCGTCCTTCAACAATATATTTTTCATCCTTGCTCATGATTAGCACGATCACAGTTTTAAAAGCTGCATCCCTTTTTCCATCAGGAATGTCAGCCATTTCACGAAGTAATTTCTCTCGATTATCAGCATAGGTTACGTTCTCCCCTGCATATCGCGAACTGAATACACCTGGTTCACCGTTTATTGCATCAACAAAAAGTCCTGTATCGTCAGCCAATGCAGGCATGCCGGTTATTTTAAAAATTTCTCGTGCTTTTTTCTCTGCATTACCTTCGAGTGTATCCATATCTTCTACCACATCCGGAAATCGAACAAATTCCTGAAATGTCAGGATATTGATTGGCAGTACCTGTAAAAGTGCCTTGATCTCGGTTATCTTATCTTTATTATGGGTAGCAAGTACGAGTTTCATTATAACTCAAACTTCTTTTTAATAATTTCAATAAATTTATTGTGTGACGAAAAGGGAATTTCCGGTAATTCATCAATTGGAAAATATTGTGCATCCAGAGCATCATCTCCGGGTTGAAGAAAGCCGCCGGTCACCTTCATAAGAAATCCAAAAGTAATAACTCGCTTATAAATTGACGAATCCTGAAAGAAATAACCGAGAAATTCCAGCACTTCTCCATCCAAGCCCGTTTCTTCTTTGAGTTCGTTCACAGCACACTCTGCTGCGGTTTCCTCGATCTCCACATAACCGCTTGGCAATGCCCAGCTTCCGGGCTTTGGTTCGTTCTTTCTTTTTATGAGAAGGAGTTCATGCTTGTCACCCAGAATCACACAGGCAGATGCAGGAATGGGATTTGCGTAATAGGTCCACCCGCAGGCAGGGCAATAGCGTCGAATTCTATTGTTCTCGTCCGGTTTTTCTGAAAGCTTTCCCCCGCATGAAAGGCAGTAAATTGGCTCTTTTATGTACTGCACGTGATCGATTTACACTCTTTCGAGATATTTTCCTGTTCGTGTATCGATTTTCAGTGTATCACCCTTATTAACGAACATTGGAACCTGCACTTCAAGACCGGTTTCTAACTTTGCGTTTTTCGTCACGTTGGAGACAGTATTTCCTTTGATGCCGGGTTCACATTCTACTACTTCGAGATTTACAGTTGTGGGGAGTTCAATATAAATGATCTCATCCTCGGTTTGGAATAGAGCGATCTCTGTATTTTCTTTCATGAAATATTTTTTATCGCCAATAAGTTCCTCGTTGATCTCGATCTGGGCGTAGGTTACAGGGTCCATCACCACAAAGTTCATTCCGTCATTATAAAGATATTCCATTTTTTTCTTTTCGATACGAACCTCTTCGACTTTCTCGCCGGAGCGGAAAGTGTTGTCAACAACCTGACCTGTTCTCACATTTTTCAGCTTGGTTCGTACGAAGGCACCTCCCTTACCGGGCTTTACATGTTGAAATTCTACAATTTCATAAAGATTATTTCTAAAGATCATGACCATTCCGTTACGAAAATCAGCAGTTGATGCCATATTTACTCCAATCTTACAATTCGTTTCTATGAGTCAGTGCGCTGGCAAGGGTTTTTGAGCTCGTGTACTCAATATCGCCACCAACGGGCAATCCGGTTGCAAGCCGGGTTATCTTTCTTTCCGGACTTTGCAGCTTGGATGTGATAAAAGCCATGGTTGTTTCACCTGCACTGCTCGGGTTTAAAGCAAGTATTATTTCTTCAATATTCTCTTTTTCGACTATTTCTTTCAGTTTGGGAAAATTAATGTGGTTCGGTCCAATGCCGTCCAGTGGAGAAATTAGATTCCCCAGCACAAAATAGCGTCCTTCAAATACGCCTGTTTCATCAATAAGATAGACATCCTGGGATTTCTCGACCACACAGAGAGAGGTCTTATCTCTTTCATCATCAGTGCAGAAGTGGCAGGGACTTTTCTCTGAAAGCATATTGCAGCGCTCGCATTTCTGTATCGATGTGATGGAATCATGGATGAGTTCTGCGAGGTTCAGTCCCACCTGTTTCTCCTGGCTTATCAGATAAAAGGCAAGGCGTTCGGCAGTTTTCTCACCAATTCCTGGCAGCTGCTTGAAGCCGTCCTTGAGCTTTTCTAATTTTCCTTCAAACATTATGCATTCAGTCCGGGAATTTTCATTCCACCAGTCAAACCAGACATTTCATGTTCAACCATTTCTTTCACTTTTTGCATGGCTTCTTCCACCGCAGCAATGATGAGATCTTCCAGCATTTCGACATCATCTGGATCAACAACTTCCTTCTCGATCTTCATCGAGATGAGTTCCTGATTGCCATTCATAACGACCTTGACCATACCGCCGCCGGCAGATGCCTCAACTGTTTTTTGCGAGAGAGCTTCCTGGCTCTCCATCATCTTTTTTTGCATCTTCTGGGCTTGTTTGAGCAAATCCTGAAGACCTTTTCCACCTTGGAACATATATCCTCCTGAATAATTCAATTGTTCCTTACGCTGTGAAATTAATAATTTGTGTCAAATTTCGCACAATATCAAAATGGGTAATTTTCAAAATATTAGGGACCACTCTGAAAAGTAATCAACCACGAAAATCACGAAAAACCCGAAAACTCGGAAAAATAAATTTTAAAATTGAACAATTGATTCAAAATTGACGGGCAATTGGGACATTTTATTCAATATTTATACTAAATAAATCTGCTATCAGATTGGCAATTAAAATTATTATATTCTATTCAATCCTCTGTGAATCTCTGTGTTCTCTGCCTGTCAAGGCGGAGTGAAACGTAGACTGGTGGTGGATTTTTCAAAATATTTTAAGATCTTTGCGTACTTCCTGTTCGATTCTATTTGTATCAGCATCTGAGACACGAAGTTTTTGTGCAATCTTTTTGATAGCATCAAACTCCTCTTCGGAGAACTTTTTATCAGCATACGCCACATAATAAGACAGACGGACAAGGAACATCCTTTTGTAAGGATTCTTCTGATAGATCATATCTATGATTCGTATTATCTCATCAAGATCACATTTTTTCTTATCTATCTCTGTCTGAAAATGGTCAAAGAGATGATTGAGTATCTTCATCTCGTCTGGACCGATCTCTTCAGCGAGGGTTTCATATTCAAAATGACGCTGATTGAGCTGGAATTTCAGTTCTTTCATGATCATATCTTTTTCTTCTTTATCCACTGTGCCATCAGATTTTGCCACGTAGATAAGAAGCGCCATTGCACTGCTCACAAAGGAAAAGTCCTCGTATTCCTTCTTTTCCCTATCTGTTTTGGGGATAAATGCTTTGTTTTCAAAGAAGTCCTTCAGAAAATATTCCTGAGAACCTTCCTGAGTTGTATGAAATATTGATCCTTCTAATGTTTGCCAGCGAGCCATAGATCTCCTTTCTATTTATCTCATTCTGTATATTTTGTGTTATATAACTGAAGTTTCGCAGGAGTGGAAATTACTTAATAAAATCATATTTAACCTTTATACATATTCTTCGAAAGACGAGTTAGACTTAATTTAATTTCTAACCCCTAATTTCTAATTACAAATAAAATGTCAAAACTTAAATGTCAAAGCAATTTTTTATTCCTTGATTTGATAACAATTGATGAGAAAATTAAATTTACCCTGTTAGATAATTTTACCCCGTAGGATATTGTTATTATTTGATATTTTATCTTATAAATTAAATTAATAATTATCCAACGGGGTGAATATATAAGAAAGAACATCTAATAGCGTAAATATCTAACGGGGTTAAGTTCATTAGCTTCTTTCCACAACATTTTTGCTTCATCTTTTAACCGTGTAACTGCTTTTGAAATCATCCTTAACCAATGTTTTGATTCTTTAGAATAAATACTTTTAACCACCCTACTACGCTGCGCTTCTCCGTGACAGGACGCCCTGGCAGGTTAAAAGCACGAAAATGGTCTTTAAGAAAAATATTCTATAATATCTCATTTAAATTTTTTCGTCTCTTTCGTGTATTTCGTGGTTAAATAATTTCAAACTGTTTCAAACTTGTGGCACAAACCTGAACAACGGTTTTAACAAGAAATACTGCCGGTACTGCAAGTATAAGTCCCAGTATGCCGAATGCATATCCACCTGCAATGACTGTCAGCAATACCCACAGCGGATGCATACCGAGTCCCTTACCAACCAATGAAGGGAAAAGTATGTTGCTGTCGATCTGTTGAACGATGATTGACATGAGGATCGCAT
Source organism: Candidatus Cloacimonadota bacterium (assembly GCA_014382685.1). GTDB lineage: Bacteria > Cloacimonadota > Cloacimonadia > JGIOTU-2 > JGIOTU-2 > Celaenobacter. Next base: position 4,796 of record JACNJG010000201.1, on the reverse strand, counting down.
AAACGACCATAATATCCGGGACTGGACTTAACAGTATGACCAAAATCACCGGCACAAAACCGATAAAGGGTCCGAAGAATTTGATCGGGTTGGTAATACCAATGACGATACTGAGTATAAGCGCATAAGGAATTTTCAAAATCAAAAGTCCAATATATGAAAGAATAGTGACAATAATTGTCTCTAATAAGATTGAACGCAGATACCTTCCGAAGCTGTCCTCTATCTTCTCGAACAGGTAAATGGAAAACTCAAAATATCTATTTGGTATCCAGCCAAAAAAGGTTTTCATAAGCAGGCGTTCATCCTTCAAAAGGAAAAAACAGACAAAGGGAATAACGATAAGAAACGCAAGAAAATTGATTATTCCACTAAGTGAATTAAGGATGATCTGCGGTATTGCGTTAATCGCTCCAACAAATTTCTCACCGAGAACCCGTGTATATTCATCTACATCGATAAAGGTAAATCGTGTCTGCATACGGTCAATAAAGTTCGATACACCTTCAAGCCCGAAGGATCTCAAACTGAATGCCTCAGGGTCTTTCACGATCTGTTTGAAAAATTTCCCTGCTTCCTCTGCCTGGATCTTTATCTGCGGAATGATCACGTTTATCAAAATAATTATAAGACCGATTATTATAAGATACACTATCAGGATCGAGAGCGCTCTTGGAATGTGGAATTTCTGAGCATAGTTTATTAGCGGTGATAAAAGATAAGCAATAATGCCCGAGATAAGAAGATAGGAGAGGATCGATTTATAGAACAGGATACCCATGACAGCGATGCCAAGAGTAAGAAATCCTATGATCCAACGGACTATTTTTGTTCTTTCCATGATCAGCTCTTTTCTTTATCAACTTCTTGGGAATTTTTCAATTCCTGAAGCTGGCTCTCGCTATCTTCTAAGCGCTTTTTAAGATCGATAAGCTCGTCTCTTTTGCTTGCAAGGGTTTCATTTGTCCTGATTAGATGTGAACAGAGGACTGCTGATAATTTTTTCAGGATCTTGCTGCCTGCACGAGGGTATTCATCAATAAACCGACTCATATCCCTTTTGGAGATGCCCAGCAATATAGAATCCTTTGATGCGACAATTGTTGCAGTCCGCTCTTCTTCAAGAAAAAGTCCTACCTCTCCAAAATAATCCCTGGGTTTGATCGTTTTCAGATTTTCACCTTCCGGAGAATCGAGATAGGTCTGCAATTCGCCTTCTTTCACGATATACATGACCACATTGGGATAGCCCTTTTTGAAAACGATCTCGTCTCCCTTGTACTTGCGTTCATACAGATGCTGAGAAAGATTTCTGCGTTCATTCTGTGTAAGATTATCAAAAAGTTCAACTTCAGAAAGGAATTTTATAAGATCTTTCTCTTCTTCGACTTTTCCAGTTTTCGGCGTAAAGTACTCTTTTAACTTCATTCGGTTGCCCCTTTTCCGTTATTTCTGGTGGCTTTTAATGCTTTGATGAATTTTATGAGCCATAGTATAAATAATGTCAATAAAGCTATGATCGCGATGAGCGCTCCCCACATTCCGAACATGCTCAAAGTCGTGACAATAATACCTGCAAGGCATATTCCGATAAGAATGCAGAGCAACGCAGGAAAGAATTTTATCCCGAAAATATACGCAGCGATACTCCCTGTCCACGCACCGGTTATGGGCAGCGGAATCATGACAAATAGAATGAGTCCCAGCGCTTCATATTTCTTAATGAGTGTACCCTTTCGTCTCGTTCGTGCAAAGAGCCACTCGAAAAATTTCTTGAGGAAAGGAATTCGTGAAAGTAGGTCCAATCCATATTTAAGAATGAGAAGGATAAGCGGGATAGGCAAAAAATTGCCAAAAATCCCAAGCAGATATGCTTTATACCAGGGCATATTATAATGATGAATAGCCCATGGGATAGCCCCTCTCAGCTCAAAGATAGGCAGCGTTGCCAGTAATACAACAACTGCTTCATCGGATAAATTCTTGTCTTTTAAAAATTTCGAGAATTTTGCCTGTTTTCCCGGATGATCTTGTGGCTCATCGCTGCTGAGAAATACAGGCAGTACTAACAGTATTATCAGAAAAAATATTAGAAATCTTATTTTTCCCATCCCTGCTCTCCGATAAGTGGTACGAATTGGCATCCTCCGAAATTCTCTTTTTTGATCTTTCCGTGTTCCTTTTTCACGCATATCAGATCCTGCACATATCTACTTCCACAAGGCAGCACAAGGCGTCCTCCTTCTTTGAGTTGAGCGATCAGACCCCATGGAATAGAAGGAGCTGCAGCAGACACAACGATCGCATCAAATGTGATATCCTTCTCGCTTTCATTTTCTGAAGTCCAACCGACCGTACCATCACCTCGTTGAATTTTGATATTTGAATAGCCCAGTTTTTTTAATAATTGCTCTGCATTTTTTGCAAGGGATAGGATTCTCTCTATTGAATATACTCTTTGTGCAAGCTCAGCAATCAGTGCAGTCTGATATCCTGAGCCGGTGCCGATCTCCAGCACAATATCCTCGGGTTTTATCTTCATTAGATCAAGCATAAGCGCCACGATGTAGGGTTGTGAAATTGTCTGTCCTTCTCCGATGCCCAAAGGTCCATCATCATACGCAAATTGGCAAGAGTTACCCGGAATGAACAAATGCCTTTCCACTTTTCTGAAAGCATCCAGAAGCCGTTCGTCCGTAATGCCACGGACTTTTATCTGGTACTCGACCATGTTATGTCGTTGCTTTGTGTAGTCCATTCAGAATTTTTGTTTCTTGTTACTCATGTTGCTCGTTTGCATATTCATATTATGAAGCAAAAATTTTATTACACCAAATCTTGGCAACTTATTTTGTAAAATTGTTGACAATATTATTTTGATTCATTTTTTTACAATTTAGATTATTAAAAATAAATAAAAAATAAGAATGTGTGTAATGAAAATTGGATATTAAGGATATTATCACGCTTGTTGGCGGATTAAGACATAGTTAGACATAAGAAAAGGAGAAGCGATCAATGGAAGGATTTCTCAGTATTTTAGCTATAGTAGTCATTGGATTCATTATATTTTGTATTTACTTTATCTTCAAACAAATTCAATTTGTTCTCGTTGCTGTCAACCTTTACAAGAAAATGGTGAAAAGACAAAATGCTATGATCAAAATTCTACTTGATATTAGAGATCAGACTAAAATTTTTAATTATAAGAAGGCCATTGCACAATTTGAAGAAGAATCTGACATTGATAGTTTATCAACTGATTCAATAATGAAAAATGATGAAGAGGAAGATTTTGATGCTAACCATAATGCTGCTCTTTTCGGCCCTCCCTTGTACACAACCAACGAAGAGTCTCTTGAATTCTGTTATCATTGTGGCGCTGAGTTAAAAAAGAAAGTTGAAACCTGTCCTAAGTGTGGAAAAAAATTATGAAAATACAAAAAGAAAAACAGCAAGGTTGGAGTTGGTCAGCATTCATTCTGGGTCCTTTTTGGTACATAGCTCATGGTTTAATCTTAAGAGGTCTATTTCTCATTCTTATAACAATAGTGACTATAGGTTTTGGATTACCTGTAATTTGGGTTTATTGCGGAATACGTGCCAATTCAGATTATTTTGAAAATCAATTGAAAAGTCATTCAAAATATTCACCAAGTAAGATAGATGAATAATAAAAAGTGTGGGAAAAACTACCTCTAACAAAAGCTATATAAGCAGTTCATATGTTGCTTAGCCAAAATATAACTGATTGCTTGAATCCCCGCTTCACTTGACCAAAAACACAATGCCATCTCTAATCTAATGGCTATATTTCCAGAAAAAGTTAATATCACAATTTAATGGTTGTAATGCCAGTTATGTTTTTAGCAAGTGAGCTATACAGTTAACATTTAAGACAGTTCTTCTCAATCCACTCTTCAATCTGGGGAAAGTAGGAATACTTGGTCATATCTTCGACTTGTGACAAGTCCTTAATGATTTTCTTGAGACATGTCGGAGAGCATGTTTTAAGTAAATCAGTTCCCATAAGATTACGATTCATCCAACAATTCCAATAACGTTTTCTCTAAAATTTGCTGCTTAAACTCCTTAATCGATTTAATGTAATCTTCTGTACCACAGAAATTATTCTTCAAAATGAAATCATCAAAAAGCTCACCATGCCGAACTCCTATCCACTCGCGGTAATTTGAAAATTCCCATTCTTCGGGTTCATTAACAAGCCCGGCTTTCACAGGATTTAGATGAATATATTTACAAAGTGTAATAAGTTGTCTGTCATCAACAACTAACTTACTCTGAAGTGGATGAGCAAAAATTGATCCTTTGCGTGAATATTTTATATTGTATTTCTGCACATAAGATGATAATATTTTGTTGAAAATTTTGTATAATAGAATTGTACTATTTTGCTTTAGAAAGAAATGAAAATGATTCGGCATAAGACAATATGCATAAACAGAAGTAGGAATTTCTTGTATACTTTTTTTGAACGATAGTAAAAATTGAATATAATCTTTGTCTGTACGAAAAAGTAGTTCATTATGTACTACTCGATTGTAAAAATGAGCGATAATTCCTTTATGGTATTGCTCTTGTTTTATTTTCATTTTATTCTTTTCGCACTTGTCACAAGCTCTTCGACTTGTGACAAGTCCTCTATATTGATTTTCTTGAGACATGTCGAAGAGCATGTCTTAAGTAAATCATCTTTCAACAATCATGCTATTTTATATTATTCTTCTCAATCCACTCCTCTATCTGAGGAAAATAGGAATACTTGGTCATATCGA